>NZ_JBDGBK010000094.1:0-13557 GCF_040910045.1 Enterococcus sp. RTP21361st1_A6_RTP21361_211029
GGGAAGTACGGCGTGAGAAATGGCATCTCCCATCAATGACATTCCCCGCAAAATAATAAAACAACCAATCACCCCTGCAACAACACCGATCGCTACGGCGGTGATCAAGGCATTTTGCAGAAAATGGTAATGAACTAATCCATCAATAAACTGACTAATCATCTTAAGCCCCTCCTTTCACGATGATCGTATCGCCGAATGTTTCTTTCAAATTTGTTTCAGTAAAAACAGTCGTCGTCGGACCATATGCGATTAAATGCTGATTCATCATCACTAGTTCATCGAAGTATTCAGTCACTTTGCCTAAATCATGATGAACAATAAAAATTGTCTTTCCTTGTTGGCGAAATTCACGCAGAAGTCCTACAATAATTGCTTCACTCATCGCATCGATTCCTACAAATGGTTCATCTAAAAAAATGAATTCCGCTTCTTGCAGTAATGTGCGAGCGATCAATACTCTTTGGAACTGACCGCCAGATAGTTCGCCGATCTGCCGTTCAGCAAAGTCAGCCATTTGGACAGACTCCAATGCAGCGGCGACTTTCTGCCAATCTTTGGCCGTTATTCGTTGAAACAGAGAAAGCTGCGGATAGAGTCCTAATGACACCACTTCTTTTACTGTAATCGGAAATGTATAATCGACTGCAGTCTTTTGTTCCACGTAGGCTATCTTTTTTTGGAACTTATTGAGTGCCATTCCATTCGATGTGACATGTCCTTCAGAAGGGATCAGCTGCAGTGCAGCTTTGATGAAGGTAGATTTTCCCGCACCATTCGGTCCGATGATCCCTACAATGGCCGGCTTATCAACACAGAAAGATACTCCAGAGACAGCTTGATTTTTCCCATCATAGCTGGCGGAAATTTTTGAAAATGTGATCATAGTTTGCGCTCCTTTACATTTATGTTAAAGTATCGTTTATTTATTTTTTAGGCATGCCTAATTTATTTCCAATTATACCGATTCTCCTGTTGAATGCAAGGGATTTTTTACACAAATAAAATCCAATTAGAAAAAATAAAGTGTCCCTTCAACTACCTTGCCCCTAGCAGATCGTTTTATTCATTCGCCGTTACTTTTAGTGTGACCAAACAAAAAAAAGTTTCCACTCCTTTGAGGGAAACTTTTTAAAAGAAAACTTTCTAATCAGCATTCGCTGTTTTTTTCAAAATTTGTGATGAAGAATCAACCTGGAGTACCAATTGTCGGCAATATACTCGTCACTACTCAGACACTACGTTGACTGGTTGATTCTCTAAGAAATGCTTATAATTTGAGACAGCGATAGCTAGCAATCGTTGCCGGGTCTCTAATGGTGCCCACGCAATATGCGGCGTCAAATAGCAGTTAGGCGCATGCAACAATGGATTGTCAGCCGTGATTGGTTCTTTCGAAACGACATCAGCTGCCAGAGCAGCAACTTGTCCAGCTGACAACGCTTCTGCTACTGCTTGTTCATCTAGTAATCCACCGCGAGCAGTGTTGATCAAGATAACATCCTTTTTCATTTGAGACAATGCACGGGCGTCAATCATCCTCTCAGTATCGGGAAATTGCGGCACATGGAGACTGATCACATCTGCTTGTTGAAAGAGTCTCTCCAACGAAACTTGTTCTGCCCATTCAGCCTGCGGCGTTTTTGGTCGATGATTGTAATAGATGACCTTCATTTGAAACGCATGAGCAATTTCAGCGACTGCCTGAGCAATCGCACCATAGCCGATCAAACCGATCGTCTTGTTGGCAATTTCAGTCAGTGGCGTTTGCCAATAAGAGAAATCGGGACTGTTTTGCCAATCTCCTTGATGGACGGATTGGTTGTGCCGCCCTACTTGATTCGTTACCTCAAGTAATAAAGCAAATGTAGCTTGCGCTACTGAATTCGTACTATAGCTGGGAATATTTGTGACGGTAATCCCTTGAGATGCTGCAGCTTGTAAATCCACAACATTGTAGCCAGTTGCCAGCACGCCGATATAATCGATGTTAGGGCATGCTTGTAGTATTTCCTTTGTAAGGGGCGTTTTGTTCGTAAAAACAGCCGATGCTTTGCCGATTCGCTCAATGATCTCCTTCGTATCTGTATAGGAAGTGCGATCATAAATCGTGATTTCCCCTAATCCAGCTAATGGCTGCCAATCTAAATCTCCTGGATTCAACGCATAGCCATCTAAAACAACAATTTTCATTTTTTTGCTCCTCTCTGTTGGAAATAAAAGACTGGAATCCCTAAACAGGTGATCAAAATACCGATCAATGCAAGCACAGGGGCCGTAAGGATCGTCATTATTAAAATGAATCCGCCCCCTAAAAGAGCAATGATCGGTGTGATCGGGTACAACGGAACCTTGTATGGACGATTGAGCTCAGGTGCTTTTTTTCTTAACAAGATCACACCTACAAACAATAATACACTAAAAAACCACATCACAAAAATCAACATATCCGTTAAGAGATCAAAACTACCCAACAACATCATTAAACACGCAATTGCTAATTGGAAAAAAACCGCCGCATAAGGAGCCTTGGTTTTATTTGTCAATTTAACAAAGGTCGAACTGAATGGAACTTCATTCTCGAGTGCCATGGCATAAGGCACCCGCAATCCGGTCATCGTATACCCATTGAGTGCGCCATAAACTGAAATCAAAATACCAATCGTCACTAGTTTGCCCCCAAAATCACCAAATAACTGCAATGCGGTTTCTGAAGCACTATTTAAGTTTCCAGCAATCTGTTCTAAGGGCAATGTTTTCAAGAAAACAAGATTGATCAGGAGATAAACCAAGGTTACAAAACTTAATCCAAAGATAATCGCTTTCGGAAGATCTTTTTCCGGCCGCTTCATTTCACCAGCAATATTCCCAACACCTAACCAGCCATCATAAGCGAAGAGAGTCGCTAGTAATGCACTGCTGATTCCTGCAATGATCGAACCATCACTTGTTGTAGAAAAATTGATTACCGAGACTGACACTCGTCCTGGTGTCATCAATCCCACTAAAACGATCAATGCGATGGGAATCAATTTGATTGATAATGTAAATGACTGTACGCCTGCGGCGGTTTTTGTCCCTAATAGATTGAACAAACTAACACTGGTACCGGTGATCAACGATAGCGGCAAGAGATAACTTGCGGGCAAATGAAACAGATTCAAACACTGAGTGGCAAAAATAATACTCAACGCTGCTATATTGGCAGGGAAATAAATAATGCTTTGAGCCCATCCTAGCAAGAAAGAAGGCAATTTCCCGTAAATTCGTTCAATGTAGCGAATAGGACCACCAGTTTCTGGTATTGCTGTTGCTAGCTCCGCTACCGTTAGTCCGCCACAGATCGTCAAACAGCCCGCAATCAACCACACAAGCAATGTTAAGCCAGAGGATTGCGTATGTTGGACCACTGCAGCCGCTTTAAAGAACACCCCGGCTCCAATCACAGTTCCCATGACTGTCGAAAGTGCTCCGAAAAAAGTGATTTCTTTCTTTAGTTGACTCTTCAAATACTCACGCTCCTTTTTTTGACTAAATCAAAGTATAGCGGATAGATGCTTTGTTGGCTAGAGTGATTCGTTTGGACCACAAAAAAACAGCTGCTTTTCAACAGCTATCCCTCTTATTTATTTACTGTTGAAACCAAAACTTGTGTACGCCTTTGGTGCATTCGTTTCACTAAGAAAACTGCAAGCAACAAGATCAAAGGAAAGATCCCCGCTCCCAAAATTCCTTGCTGCAAACCTTTGTCGCTGCCTTCTGCCAACAAACCGACCAATGAAGGTCCCAATGAACAACCTAAATCACCCGCTAAGGCTAGGTAAGCAAACATTGCTGTACCTCCATTACGAATGTATTTTGTCGTTAAACTAAAAATTCCCGGCCACAATATACCGACAGCAAATCCACTCAATCCACAACCGATAAAGCCTAGAATTGGGACACTTGATAACCCGATCAGCAAATACGCCACCAAGCATAGCAATAAGCTTGCAAACATAAATTTCCGTAGATCGATACGTTCGCCAAATTTCCCATAATACAGACGAGCAAGTCCCATCATGATCGCAAACAACATTGGTCCCGCAAGATCACCGACCGTTTTGGACACACCAAGTCCTTGCTCTGCAAAAGTGGATGCCCATTGACTAACTGATTGTTCACTTGCCCCGGCACAGACCATCATGACTAGAAACAGCCAAAAGCTTTTCAATGAGAACAGTTCACGATTCTTCAGTCCTACTTCGCCTTCTGCTACGATTGGTGCTAATGGAACTTGAGTAAAAACAACCAAATTGACCAGCGGCAAAATAGCCCAGATCAATGTAAGAAATGGCCAACGAGCAATACCGAAGACAAAGAAAAAGAGTGTTGAGACTAAGACGACCCCAACATATCCCCAACAATAAAACGAATGCAGCATACTCATGGTTTTTTCTTTATTCGGGGTTGGACAAGCTTCGACGATTGGGCTCACTAATACTTCCAGAAGTCCGCCACCAATTGCATAGAGGAAGACTGCCGTCAATAAACCGGTAAAAGGGGTCGGAAAGATAAGTGGAAAAACAGCCAACCCAATCAATCCTACAGCCGCAAAAAAATGCGCCGCGACAATCGAGATACGATAACCAATCCGATCGACAAAAAAGATCGCTGCAAAGTCCACACCCAGCTGCGTTAGAAAATTAAATGTAACCAAAAGCGTGATTTGACTTAGCGGAATCTGATACTGTGTTTGAAATGTCAAAAATAATAAAGGTGCAAAGTTATTGATGATTGCTTGAACAATATACCCAGCAAAGCAAGCAATGATCGTTCGTTGATAATTTTTCATTTTTACCTCCTCCAGATTTGTTTAGTATAGCAAGAGAACTTTCACAATCGCCATGGAAAATGCTATTCAAATTGCTAGAGTATGTTCTCTTTTTTGGTGTATTATCAGTTGAAAATTGCTCCCTACTGGTATTGCAAGTCAGATCTCAATAAAGTTAGTGGTGATAAGTGCTAGTATCATAAAAAAAACGAATCTCCCCTGCCGATTTCAGCAATCTGGAAATATCGTTTTTTTTTTTTTGAAACACAACGATTGAAGATCTCTACTGGCTGAAGATCCTTGGTCATTGTACTAATTCTGTCCAAAAGTTCTTTTATTTTGAATAAGTTGTCCGAAAAGGATTATACTTGCGCTTTTCAGAGACAGCAGATTAGTTGGAATGTGCTGCCAGCATTTTGACTGTGGCTTCAAAAATTGGTCCAATAAAGATGATACAGAGCAATGTACCGATACCGACATTGGCACCCAAACCAAAGCCAATCAAGACCATCGCTGCATCCAAGCCGATCCGGATCGTCTTTTGGGTCAGCTTCGTACGTTTATAAATCAGCGCAGTTAGTGCTTCTAATGCTGCTGATCCTTGATTTGAAGAGACATAGATCCCTGCCCCAACGCCGAACAAGATGGGGGCGATGAAAATCGCCAACCAAGAATAGAATGGCAAATGAACAAAAATCTTATCCATAACCGGCTCAAAAATCCCAATCAGCAAACCAAGACCGATCCCATTGATATAACTGCCGATTCCAAGCTCCTGGCGATCGAAAATAGCTACGATCAATAAGACGACCAGATTAAAACATAGACTGGCGATCCAAAACGGAACAGACACATGATTCAAGATTCCCAGCAAAAATGTACTGATCGTATCATACCCCTGATGGGCAGTGATCAGCAATGAAATTGCTAACGCAATCAAACACGTACCTAACAAGATTTGCCAAATTTTTTTCACGACATCACTCTCTTTTCCAATTTAGTTTTCTAGACTCTCTTAGTGTACCTTGCCGTTTCAGAGATTACTACTATTTCTTTTATCTGTCTAAAAAACCCTTCAAGCGGTCAATCCAGTGATTCGTAACTTTGCTCATACTTCTCTCGAAATTCTTTTGGCGTCAGACCATTCAATTTCTTGAACATCTTTGAAAAATAATTCGTATTATTGTATCCGATCACATCGGCAATCTCATTAATTGTTTGTCTCGTATGCAGCAGAAGCTGCTGAGCTTTTTTGATCCGAATAAAATTGACGTATTGATTAAAGCTTAATTCCGTTTCTTTTTTGAACACTTGCCCCAGATAGACTACACTAACATGCAGAGCTTCGGCAGCCGATTTAACCGTCAGCTCTTGCGTATAGTGCTCTTCAATCATGCCAACCGCTTTTTGAACAATCTCAGAATAACGCTTTTGCTGAGGCTGGTCTTTGGCCAACTGCAAAATCTCGTTGAAGAGCTGACGCAGTACCTGGATCGTATTCGATGCTCGAATCCGAGTGATGATCCGATCATAATTTTCTCTAGTCAAAGCAGGGAACTGGCGGTAAATATCATTGAATAATAGAAAGGCTACGTAACGGACATGCTCAGGGTCAGCCTGCATCCCCTCGAGACTTGAAAAGATTTTGTCTAATTCATCTTGAACGGTTTTTGTATCCCCGATCGTCAATGCTTTATTGAAAGAGAGAAAAGGTAGCGCTTCGTTGCGGTCTAAGATATCGACTTGAATGATTTGTTCATTAAGCAGCAAATCCGGGTAAAAGATCTGCAGTGATTGGACTTGCTTGATTTTCTCATACCCTTTGTATAAGTTTTCCCATTCATTGATCGTTTCACTGACCACCAATTGCCAATTTCCTGCTAGAATCGCTGACAGTTCTTTGAGCAGACACCAGAGACGTTGACGTTCACCATAAAAAACGATCAGCAACTGATTCTCTCCCAATCGTCCTGGCAGTAGCAATGGCTGTTCTTTTTCGACAAAAAAACGAAACCCATTTTCTAAGATTTCAGGTGTCCCTGTCAGCTGTAGAATCGTATAAGGCGGATGGATGGGTTGTGTGGACTGTTCCAATAATAAGTGGTACTCACTTTCATTTAATTCATCATTCAGCCAAAGCAACAAGCTGGATTCTCGATACAAGTCATTTTGTTCATCGATTCGTTGCTGATGTGCCAGTTCCTCCGCAATTGCCTGCACACTTTCATAGAGTTCGACCTTGTTGACTGGCTTAACGAGATAATTTCGGACTCCTAACTGCATGCCTTGCTTCACAAATGCAAATTCTTGGTAACCAGATAAGATGATGGAAAAAAAGGTATTGCCTTTTGCCTGTGCTTTAGCGATCATATCAATCCCATTCATTTCCGGCATGCGAATATCAGTGATCAGTAGATCAATGGCTTGTGTTTCTAAATATTCCAACGCTTCAGAAGCGCTTTTAGCTGTGTGAACGACTTCAAAGCCTAATTCTTGCCAAGGAATGATCATCTTTAGGCCTTCTAGAATCATGTACTCATCGTCCACAAACATGGCTTTATATAAACTCATCATTCAACATCTCCTCATCGATCGCAATGGAAATCTTGAATCCGTGATTTTTTTCAGATTCAACTTCCATCTGATAATGATCGCCAAACATCCCCCTTAATCGTTCATGAACATTTTTCATGCCTATGGATGTTTGTACGACGACTCGGTCATCTGCAAGCTCTTGGCGGATCATCGCTAATTGCTCTGGATCTGCTCCTTTTCCGTTGTCCCGTACTTGCAAAAGAATCTTGCCATTTTGTCGGAAGGCTTTGATACTGATGGCATTATCATTTCGCTGATAGTCGATTCCATGCACAAAATAATTTTCTACTAAAGGTTGCAAAGTGAACTTAGGCAAGAGCAGATGTTTCAGATCTTCTTCGATAGTTACGTGATAGGCGATTTTATCCGGATACCTCATTTGATACAAGTAAACGTATTTCTCACAAAACGTCACTTCTTCTGCCAATGTTTTGATCTTTTCCTGTGTCGTATTGTTGCGCAAAAGTGCCGAAAAAGCGTATACGACATCCGCTAATTCTTCCTGCTGGCGGCTCAATGCGTACATCCGAATGTATTCGAGTGTATTGTATAAGAAATGAGGATTGATCTGAGCCTGCAATGCCCGCATATCCGCATCCCGCTGCTTGATTTCCAGGGTATAGATGTCCTCAATGTAGTCATTGATACTGCCTGTCATTTGATTGATCGCCTCGGCGATTGTTTTTAATTCTTGTTGAACCCCCGTGGTATCAATACGCTCATTAAAATCTCCGTGACTGACTTTTTGGGTTGCTTGAACGATCTGTTTGACCTGCTGGGTGTAACGCTTGAACGTACGATGCAAAATCAATAGCAGCACAAAAAGAATCAACGTACCGCAACCAAAAATCAACAATGTATAATTTAGGACATCCCGCCAAATCGCTTGCTTATCTAGTAAAACCAGCGTGATTTCTCCGTTGATATTCCCTTGTTTTTTTATGTAAAAATCATGGGACAATTTCGGCACGATCTCTTTTTGATTATTGGCCATTGCTTGATCGATTTTGTCGATCATCGCCTGATTCAGATTCGGTGCATCTTTATAGAGACGCTGTCCACTGCTTGTGTATATGAAACTTTTGGTACCGTGTTCTCTATTTTCATCACTACGATTAGCTAATACGTTTTCTTCATTAAATACCACAAACACTTGTCCCATTGGTTGCGCAAAATTACTCGGTTGTGCGATCGATCGCGCAAAATATAGGCGATTTTTCAATTGGATCTGGTCGCCCCGCAGTTTCTCTCCGTAAGGTCTGTCTGGTGTAGCAACTAAATATTCTTTGCTTTCATCCAATTGAACGATGATTTCTTCAATGTCAGGATGACTGCTGATCAAACGGTAAAGGATATTTGGCAGATAAATATTTTGTCCTGATTGTCGAAACATATCATTACTATAGGAAAAATAATCGGCGATCGATAACTGTAAATAGTTGCGCAATGATTCAAAGGTGGCATCCGAACTGGTGAATTCTCCTAATACTTCAGAAACAATCGTATTACGCTCTTGGATATACGTATCTAAATACGTGCTTGTTGCATCGACGAGTCGATTACTCATCCGAAACCGATCCACACCCGTATAGACACTCAACCCTAACATGATCAAAATCGAAATCAGAATCAACAAGGCACTATAAAGTTGCATCAATTGATTGATCAGGAAGTCACGCTTGAAAAGGGCTAAGATTCGTTTATTCATATTGCAGTTTTCCATCGATCAATGCACGGTCTTTCCGGGAAGCGGAATGGACCCATAATAAGATCAAACTGAAGGTACCAAATAAAAACAATCCTTTCATGCTCCAAGTAAACACCAAAATACCTACGAGACCAAAAATGACTTTAGCGAAGGTGCCAAAATTTAGAAATAAACTGACAAATGCCAGTTTGATCGTATTCAATAAAGAGGTTTCATAAATTGATTCAAACAATAAACTATACAAATACAGTAAAACCAAGAGACCACTTACTACTACTAGCAAAAAGTCGATCATCAGCCACAGTAGTCCTTGGATCTGACTGGAGAGATACAAATTATACGCTGCGATCGCCAACAAACCGAAAAATAAATAAAAACGGGCGTTGGCTCGCCAAAAGTTTTGCTTCCAGCAGCGAAGGGCCTTCCTAAACGTTTGGTCCTCGTAAGATAAGCCCTCTTCTTCGATCAAATCACTGATGGTTTGAAATGCCGGACCAACCCCAAACAAAACTGCGCCCATCATTGTAAACAATACGAAGAAAAGATTCAGTTTAATGACCGCCCAAATCAGACGAAAGGCCTTTACTAATCCTCCACTTGTTGTCTCTTTCATTCTTCCTCATCCCCTCTTGGTATTTGCCCGTTTTATTATAGCGTTTTTTTGTCACTTCTCAAAATGCGAATCTTTACTTTTTCTGACGCTTATCGCCGCTTATTCTATCTTATTCTATTATGTACAACAAATGAGGAGTGACGAAATCATTCATCGGCTACTCCTCATCTGCTCCTACGCGCAGTTGCTCCGCTTATTTTAACTAATTATTTTCCAGATTCACGGTATTCGTCGAATTGTTTTTGCATTTCATCACGAACTTTGTCCCAACCAGCTGTTTTCAATTCTTCCACTAGTTTTGGCACATTTTCTTCTGGATCGATGGTCCCTGTTGCTAGACTTGCTTTATAACGATTCATGACATTGGCGATGTTGGTGATTTCAGTCTTCACACTATCTGTTTTAAAGTTGAAACCTAGAATTGGTGATTCTTCGGCTTTAGCAATGTTTTCGTCACGTTCTTTGATCATTTCATCAGTGATCGATTCTTGCGTATACAAGATCATATTGTTCCCAGTATTCCATGCCGCCATGTGAGTGTTTGGTTTGTAGCCATCCAACAATTTGATTTTGTTATCTTGCCCTTCCACTTTTTCCCATGCTTCTCCTTCAACACCCCAGACAAGTCCATTCAACAATTCAGGGTCGCTGTTTAACAAACCAAGGAATTCGACAGCTTTTTCTTTGTTTTTAGAAACATTTGCCACCACAAAGTTCGCCATTTGGGCTTGCCCTGTTGATTTCAATTGTTTGGTAAGCGGACGAGAAATCAATTCGTGACCGGCAGCATTGTTCAAAATTGTATCGCCGTAATCCATTGGTCCTTGGGTTTCTTCACGCATGAACCAAGTATTTCCTTCTAATGGATAGCCAGTGGTATTGGTTGCGGCATCTGTTGGGATCAATCCTTCTTTATACCATTTGTGCATCAATTTCAAGTTTGCCATTTGTTCGTCATCTTCATATGGGTTGATGATTTTTGTAGTGTCTCCGTCAAGTTTGACCGCAAATGGATAGTCTTTCCCCATGACATAGTCATAGTTTCCTGAAATGTTGAAGGTTTGACCAATTGCGAAGCTGGCAATATTCGGTTCCTTCTCATGGAATTTTTTCAAGGCATCTTCTGCATCAGCATAAGAATTGATATTGCTGATATCAATGTCGTATTTATCGAGATATTGTTTGTTGAATGTCAATACTTGTTGCGCATACACGTTTCCATTAACAGGAAAGGCATACAGCTTGCCATCGATGGTGTTGCCTTTGATATATGCTTCATCTAATTGATCATAAGCTTCCTTAGCATATTTTGGTGCGAGGTCGGTCAAATCCGCATATGCTCCTTTTTGGGCATTTGCCACAAAATTAGATGCAAAAGAGATATCATAGTTCTCGCCAGAAGAAATGATCGTACTCATTTTTTGATCCCAATCGCCCCAGCCAATGTACTGTAGGTCGATCCGTGCATTGATTTTTTCCTCGATCCGTTTGTTGGCGATCTCCATCAATTGATCAAAGTTCTCTGGTTTGTCCCCGACTTGATACATCAACAAAGTCGTTACGCCATCCGCACTATTAGAATCAGAATCCGACGACTCCCCGTTTGACCCGCAAGCAGCTAAGCTCAACAGCATTGCTGAAGCGAATCCTGCAAACATTGTTTTTTTCCACGATTTCATTTGTTTTCCTCCTATATCCTTATTATTCTTTGACACCGCCAATTGTCAAGCCACCCACGAAATATCGTTGGAAAAATGGGTAAGTAATGGCAATTGGTAATGTTGCTACTACAACGATTGCCATCCGAGCAGTCTCGTTTGGCAATGCGGCCAATCCACCTTGAACTTGAGCAGCCATACCGGTACTTTTAGCTAAATAATCCAAGTTCGATTGAATCCGCATCAATAGTGCTTGTAACGGCACTAGTGAATCCTTTTGAATGTATAACAATGCATTGAACCAATCATTCCAGTAACCAAGTGCCGCAAATAAACTGATCGTAGCGATTCCTGGAACCGCTAATGGTAAGACGATCGAGATGAAAATCTTCATTTCGCTGGCACCATCGATCCGAGCTGACTCAATAATACTGTCTGGCACAGTCTTCTTGAAGAAAGTCCGCATCACTAAAATATTGAAAGGACCTAATGCAATCGGTAAAATCAATGCCCAAATCGTATCTTTTAATTGAATCAAATTAACCATTACTAGGTAATTGGCTACCATTCCTGGGGCAAAAAGCATCGTTACCAATGCAAAGAGCGTAAAGAATCGCCGAAATGGGAAATTGGAACGAGAAATCACATAGGCATACAGTGAAGTCATCGTTGCATTGATGACTGTCCCGAAGACGGTGATAAAGACGGAGATCCCAAATGCTTGAAAAATCTTACTGCTCATGGCGCCACTAAAGAGATAGCTATAGGCGGCAAAAGAAAATTCACCGGGCCAAAAGCGGTAGCCATTCTCAGCTAGCGAGGTTTCACTCGTCAGAGAAATTGCAATTACAAATAAAAATGGTAAGACACAAGAAAAGGCAAATAGCGCCAAAACAATATTGAAAATCAGGTTGACCGTTGGATTAAAGGAACGGACTTCGACCTTTGCTACTTTCTTTTTCATTCGTCCATCCTCCTTAGAATAATGCTGAATCTGGTTCTAATTTACGTACCACTAAGTTGGCAGCTAAGAGCAAGCACATACCCACTACGGATTGATAAAGTCCGGCGGCAGCAGTCATGCCAAAGTCACCTGTGGCCGTCAAGCCGTTATAGATGTAGGTATCTAAAACGGAAGAAACTTGATACAATGCACCTGAGT
Source organism: Enterococcus sp. RTP21361st1_A6_RTP21361_211029 (assembly GCF_040910045.1). Lineage (NCBI taxonomy): Bacteria > Bacillati > Bacillota > Bacilli > Lactobacillales > Enterococcaceae > Enterococcus > Enterococcus sp. RTP21361st1_A6_RTP21361_211029. Next base: position 12,550 of record NZ_JBDGBK010000094.1, read on the forward strand.
TGCGAGGAACTTGGTAGAATAGACCAAAGTCGGCCCGGAAGATCCCACCAATATTCAAAATCAATAAGACAGAGATCATCGGCAATAATTGCGGCAGTGTCACGTTTTTGATTTGCTGCCATTTATTGGCCCCGTCCACCATTGCTGCTTCATAATAGGTTTGATCGATACCCATCACCGATGCGTAATAAATGATACTGTTGTAGCCCAAGCTCTTCCAGACGTTCATGAAAACAAAGATAAATGGCCACCATTTTGGATCGGCATACCAGTTGATTCCTTCACCACCCATGTTGGTGATCCATTGATTGATAATTCCCTTGTCAGGGCTCAAAAAGGCATAGACAAAATAGGAAATAACTACCCATGAAAGAAAATAAGGCAGCAATGACATGGTATGATACACTTTGACCAATCGCTTGTTCCGCAATTCACTCATCACGATCGCAAAGGCGATGGCAAAAAATAGATTGAATGCTAGAAACACGATATTGTAAAGCAATGTATTTCTAGTGATCAGCCAAGCATCATTTGATGCAAATAAAAATTTGAAATTATCAAACCCGACCCACGGGCTCTGTTGCAGACTGGCAAAAAATCCGTCTGGTGAAAGACGAAAATCTTTGAATGCAACGACATTGACAAATACTGGAATATAGAAAAAAAAGATGAACCAAATGACACCGGGAAGTGCCATTAAGATAAGTGCTTTAAATTGCCACACATTTTTCCAAAATCCCTTTTTCTTCACATTTGATCAACTCCTTCTGCTATAAGAATAACGCTTTCATTGTGAATAATTAAGGAACAAACTAAAGATAAAAAGAAACAAATTAAAGATTTTGTCTTTTCTATTATCTTTTGTATGATTTTCCCCATCGATCAAAAGACAATTTTTCTTCACAAAAAAACAAGCAGCACGTATTGCTGCTTCAGACTGTAGACAAAGTCCATTTTATGGATGATGTCTACAGTCTTTTCTTTTATAATAGATTTATGAAAACGAAT
>NZ_JBDGBK010000095.1:0-13503 GCF_040910045.1 Enterococcus sp. RTP21361st1_A6_RTP21361_211029
AAAGGATATTTTGCCATACAAATAACGACCCCCAAAAGTTAGATTTTTTGGTCTAACTTTTGGGGGTCGCTTCATTTCGAGTACTTTTTGTTTTGCTGAGAGCACCATTAACTGACAGCTGCAATGCTCTCTTTAGCTGTGACTAGTTAGAAAGAATTAATCTGCCCGCAAAGCGATCGCAGCATCTTTTTTTGCTGCCATCCGTGCTGGGATATGGCCGCCGATCATGGTTAGGATCGTGCTGACCAGAATTAAGATCAATCCATGGACTGGATTCAGTTGTGCAACATTTTCCAGATCAGTCATATTGTATAAGACCGCGTTGATTGGGAAAGTAGCTAACCAAGCAATCAAGACACCTAATGCACCAGAAGCAATCCCAAGGATACATGTTTCAGCATCGAAGACACGAGTGATATCTTTTTTACGCGCACCTAAAGCTTTTAGGACGCCGATTTCTTTCGTACGTTCCAAAACTGAAGTATAGGTGATGATACCGATCATAATCATGCTCGTCACTAATGAGATAGCGGCAAAAGCAATCAGAACATAAGTGATGGCATCCATCAAGCCGCCGGTCAATTGCGTCATGGTTCCAGCTAAATCAGAATAAACGATTTGATCTTTACGATCTTTGCCTTTGTTGTAAGCATCAAGATAGTCCAAGATTTTTTCTTTGGAACTAAAATCATTTGGATAGATCATAATACTGTTTGGCAAGTCGCTGCCACCTAAGTAATCGATTAGAGAATCGCGCGTGCTAGCATCGATTTTTTCGTTGGTCATAACATTGATATCACTGTCTTTTTGGGCTTTGACGATTGCCGAGTTTTTGTTTTCTTTGATAACTTCTTGGGCTAATGCATCGCTATAAGCGATCCCGGTAGAAAGCAAATTCATCGTAGATTTTTCTTTGATACGTAAAATCCCGCTGATTTTTAATTCTTTATTTGCACTGTTGTCATAAACAGCTGTTAAATCTTGATTTGGGATAAAGTTCCCAGTTGGCAATTCAGTATAAAAGGCATCGTTAAGTGCCAACTTGACTGTTGTTCCTACGATATCATCGAAAGACACTTTATCGCCGTCTTTGATATCAAATCCTAAGTTGATCAATGCGTTGACGTTCGTCACGTTGTTCTCGTCAACGATCAGTACAACGTCATTTGCTGATGCAGGATATTCTCCCTGCAGCAAATCATAGTTGTCTTTCAGGAAGTTGCCGTTTTCCTCAGATAGTTGTTCTGGGAAGGTTGAAACGCCGATTCCCGTCGAAGCACTCATTGCGGACATCATGGCATTTGTCTGCTCGTTATCAGCTGAAGCATTTGAAAAGCTGACTTGTTCTACTTTATCATCGACCTTACGCAGTAAGTTCAACGAAGTCGAACGAGTGTAGCCAATGTTGTTGCTTAACTCAGGATCAATTTTATTGAGATAGTCAAGAAAGTCCTGATCAATATTATTGATATGGGTTGCCCGGTCAGCGTCACTCAGTTTTGCGGTCACTTCTTTAGTGGACGGGAAATTCTCTTCTTTAGTACGAGTACTGATTGCAGAAGGGTCTTGTTCCGTCGTTACTTTAGAGATCGTGATCGGGAAACGGGCCAATGTTTCAGACTGTGTATTATCGATTTGCTTTTGGAATCCGGTCGATAAAGACAAGACGATGGCAATGCCGATGATCCCAATGCTTGAAGCAAATGCCGTTAAGAAAGTTCTGCCTTTTTTTGTCCGGATATTATTGAAAGAAAGACGCAATGCAGTGAGGAAACTCATCTTCGTGTGCTTTAATTCAAATTGATCTTTCTTTTGTTCTTCAATATGCGGGTTAGAATCTTTTAAGATTCGACCATCCTTGAACTCAATGATTCGATCTGCATACTGATTCGCTAGTTCCGGGTTATGGGTAACCATGATTACGAGCTTTTCATTGGAAAGCTCTTGGATCAGCTTCATGATTTGGACGCTAGTCTCTGAATCCAACGCACCCGTCGGTTCATCACAAAGCAGAATATCTGGGTCGTTGGCTAATGCTCGGGCAATCGCTACCCGCTGCATTTGCCCACCAGAAAGTTGATTTGGCTTTTTGTGCATATGGTCCGCAAGACCAACCCGTGTCAGCGCATCTTCGGCTTTCGCTCGTTTGACTTCTTTTGAAACACCGCTTAGTGTCATTCCTAGCTCAACGTTATCAATAATCCCCAAATGACTGATTAAATTGTAACTTTGGAACACAAAACCGATCGAATTGTTCCGATAGGCATCCCAATCACGGTCCTTGAAAGATTTGGTCGATTTTCCATTAATGACCATGTCTCCAGAGTCGTAGTTGTCTAATCCACCGATCACATTTAGCATGGTGGTTTTTCCAGAGCCGCTTGGTCCCAAAATGGCTACAAACTCTTGTTTTCGGAAAGCAACCGAGACACCGTCCAATGCTTTGGTGGTACTTGATCCTACTTTATAATACTTCTTGATATCTTTTAATTCTAGCATGCTGTCACTCTTTTCTTGCCATTTTCATGTTTTTTTCATCCTGTTTAAAAGCTATCATAACAGTTAACAAAAATCAACAATCGCTATTGTTTTGCAGAAGTTCTTATACTAAACTATAGAGAAGAAAAGAGGGAGAAAATGACAAAAGCGATAGAGAAGTTTGATATATCAGTATTTGCAGAAGTTTTCTCACTACTGGGAAACCTTTTGTTTGAAGAAGTTGGGTTTGAAGATTTAAAATTGACAAAGATGGAAATACTTGAATTGGTTATCATCGCAGCTAATGAAGGGATGACGATGTCGGAATTAGCAAGACAAATCGGCACATCGAAGGTCCAGATTAGTCGTTCGATTGCTGGATTGGAAAAAGCTGGGTTTGTCATTCGCAAAACCAATGAAACGAATCGGCGCAGCGTCAATGTCTTTATGTGTGAAGCGGGAAGAGAATTGTTTAGTCGCAAAAAACAACAAATTGAGGATCGCTTGAATGAGAAGGTTTCGGCAATGCGCCCTTCGGATTTTACAGAGCTTTATCAGGCGCTGACTACAGTGATTGGTTTGTTGCGGAAGTATGACATTTTAAAAGAACACGCTTGCTCGAACAATTCTAAACCAAGTAAATGATCCCCAATTTATAGCAATGCAAACGATTGCTTCGTTTGTGTTATTTGATGTTTCTATTATATTTCTCGCCCTTTTGTAAAAAGAAGAGGATAAAGCAATCGATTGCATATTTTGCTTGTATTCTCTTCTTGTGTGTGGGAAAATAGAGGCAACAAATAATTAAAGGAGTCTGCTATGAATACTACTGCTATTTATCATCGTCCAGAAAGTGAATTTGCTTATTTATTTGAAAAAGACAAAATGCACATTCGGCTGCGCACAGCTCGTCAAGATGTGCGTCACGTGCAATTATTATGCGGGGATCCGTATACCTTATACAAAGAAGCTTGGTACCAACGAAGGATCGAAATGGATAAAATCTTGTCTACGGACTTGCATGATTATTGGCAAGTGACTGTAAGTGCAGAATTTCGCCGATTGTCTTACGGCTTCTCAATTGAAAGTTTTGACGGTCTCCATGTTTTTTATGGGGATCATGGGGTCTATCCTTTTGAAGAGCAATACTTAGAAATGAACAACAATTATTTCCGGATGCCTTACTTTCAAGAAGCGGATCGGTTCAAAGTGCCGGAATGGGTCAAAGAAACCGTCTGGTATCAAATTTTTCCGGAGCGCTTTGCCAATGGCGATCCATCGAATGATCCTGAAGGCACATTGCCCTGGGGGTCCAAAAATCCTGATCGGCAAGATTTTTTTGGTGGAGATTTACAAGGTGTGATCGACCATCTGGATTATCTCGTTTCGCTAGGGATCAATGGGATATATTTCTGTCCGATTTTTGAAGCCTACTCCAACCACAAATACGATACCATCGACTATTTAGCGATTGATCCGGCATTTGGGGATAACGAGACCTTTAAACGGTTGGTGGAGGAATGTCATAAACGAGGAATCAAGGTCATGCTTGACGCAGTTTTCAATCACATAGGAGATACTTCCCACCAATGGCTCGATGTCATTAAGAATGGTGCAGATTCTCCCTTTGCCGATTGGTTCCATATCAATGAATTCCCTGTCAATTATAAAGAAGGCGAAGATTTTGAAGATGCTTATGATATCACGTATGATGTGTTTGCATTTACCCCGCATATGCCGAAGCTGAATACAGAGAATCCGGATGTTCAAGACTATCTCCTGAAAATTGCTCGTTACTGGATCGAAGAATTTGATATCGATGCTTGGCGCTTGGATGTAGCCAATGAGGTGAGCCATAATTTCTGGAAGAAATTTCGTCAGGTCTGTGATGAAGCCAAAGACGATTTTTATATTTTAGGAGAGATATGGCATTCTTCTCAAAGATGGCTCCAAGGGGACGAATTCCATGCAGTCATGAACTATGCTTTTACAGATGCAATCATTGAATACTTCGTCAAAGGCGAAATATCAATGACAAAGATGGTCTCGGAACTAAATAATCAATTGATGCTTTATCGGGACCAGACAAATCAAGTCCAATTCAATATTTTGGATTCTCACGATACGCCGCGTCTATTGACATTGGCACGAGGCGATAAGGACCTGATGCGGCAGGTGATGGCTTTTACCTACTTGCAGCAAGGGGTTCCCTGCCTGTATTATGGCGATGAAATCGGCTTGACCGGGGATATGGATCCGGATTGCCGGAAATGTATGGTTTGGGAAGAAGAAAAACAAGACCGCGATTTGTTGCGCTTCACAACTGATTTGATTCATTTGCGCAAGAGTCATCAAAAAATCCTTTCAGATGGCTCTTTGAATTGGAACGTGATTTCTGAAGAAGAAGGATTGATCATTTTTGAGCGGGAATTAGGTGCGCAACGAATCATTGGAATCTTTAATACCGGGGAAGACCAACTCACATTGTCTTGCCCAGAGGAAATTTTATTAGATCAGTTTATGCAGATCGAAGATGAGACAATGATCATTGATAATAAAGGATTTGTCATTGCAAAAATCAACAATGAAATCAGCAATAATTAAAAAATAAAATGAGGCAAGATCTGTTAAAACAGGTCTTGCCTCATTTAGGCTGATTGGGTTTTATTTCCCCATGCACGTTGGAAAGAATCTTCCCCAAAATTCTTTCTACTAATATTATAGCCTATAACCCGTAGATGTGACAAATAATAACAGTCGAAAAATAACCCTTTTTTGAAAAAAAGCGAAAGAAGAGGGAATTTTCAGATTTTTTCTTTTTCTTTCTGAGAATGCTTATGTAAGGTCTTTTCTTTTTGCTTAAATATGATAAACTAGTAAAAATGTATTTTTATTCGAGGAGTGATCAAATGGATAGAGGGTACCGGGTAGCTGTTGTTGGTGCGACTGGCGCAGTTGGAACAAAAATGATTGAGATGTTAGAAAAGACTACATTGCCGATCAAGGAATTGATTCTATTGGCTTCAAAGCGATCAGCTGGGAAAACCTGTGTCTTCAAAGGAGCCACTTTGGTCATTCAAGAATTAACTACGACCTCATTTATTGGAGTAGATTTGGCTTTATTTAGTGCTGGCGGCAGTATCTCCAAGCAATTTGCCCCAGAAGCGGTTAAAAGCGGTGCGGTCGTAATCGACAATACGAGCTACTTCCGAATGGATCCGAATGTCCCTTTAGTGGTTCCCGAAGTAAATGCTCATGCTTTAGCAAAACACCAAGGGATTATCGCAAACCCAAATTGTTCAACGATTCAGATGATGGTGGCATTAGAACCGATTCGGCAACACGCAGGTTTATCGCGGATCATTGTTTCGACGTATCAAGCTGTTTCAGGTGCCGGTGCTAAGGCAATGGCAGAATTGACACGGGAATCTCAAGCTTACTTGTCAGGAACACCAGCTGATCAGTTGGCACCAGAGATCATGCCAGCGGGCGGTGACAAGAAACACTATCCCATCGCATTCAATGCCTTGCCGCAGATCGATGTTTTTGCGGAAGATGATTACACCTATGAAGAGTGGAAAATGATTAATGAAACCAAAAAGATCATGGAAGACTCAGCGATCCAAGTAGCGGCTACTTGTGTTCGGATCCCAGTCTTTAGCGGGCACTCAGAATCTATTTATATCGAAACAAAACAACCTGCGGAATTGACTGCAGTCAAAGAGTGGATCAAAGCAGCTCCCGGAGCAGTTCTGCAAGACGATCCAAGTCAGCAGATTTATCCACAAGCACTGACGAGTGTCGGTAAGACAGAGACCTTCGTCGGTCGGATTCGAAAAGATTTAGATGTAGCGAATGGTCTGCACCTTTGGGTGGTAGCGGACAACTTGCTGAAAGGTGCTGCCTGGAACTCTATCCAAATCGCAGAATCGCTGCATGAACAGTCTCTAGTTCGAGTGTAAATCATAAGTTTTTCAGAAAAGTGTAGCGAATGCCACGCTTTTCTTTTTTTTGTTGTATAATGAAAGAGACGGCTTAGGCTAGGGAAATAAATAGTGTAAAAAAATCAAGAGGTGAATAGATTGGAAACTATCAAAATCATTCCTCTCGGTGGTGTACGTGAAAACGGAAAAAATATGTACATTGCTGAAGTTGGAGAGGATATATTTGTTCTGGATTGCGGTGTCCGTTATCCAGAAAACGAGTTATTGGGAATCGATACGGTCATTCCTGATTTCACGTATCTAGAAGAAAACGCAGATCGCGTAGCGGGGGTCTTTTTGACTCATGGACATGCCGACGCCATTGGGGCGCTGCCCTATTTCTTGGAGAATGTTCCAGTTCCGGTGTTTGGAACAGAGCTAACGATCGAATTGGCAAAATTGACCGTAGCAAAAAACGAAGCAACAAAGAAATTCAAAGATTTCCATATCATTGATGAACATTCAGAAATCGATTTTGGTCATGCAACCATCAGCTTTTTCCGGACAACGCATTCGATTCCTGATTCTGTCGGAATCAGCGTCAAAACCAGCGCTGGAAATATCGTCTATACAGGGGATTTCAAATTTGATCAAACAGCTATCCCAATGTATCAAACGGATTTCGGACGTTTGGCAGAGATCGGTAAAGAAGGCGTTCTGGCATTGCTGAGCACCTCAACAAATGCAGAAAACCCAGCACCGATTGCTTCTGAATTGACGATTCAAGATGAAGTGTTTGACAACATTCGCTATTGGGAAGGTCGGATCATTGTCGCAAGTGTAGCCAGCAATCTGCAGAGGGTTCAACAAGTGCTGGATGCAGCATATCGTTCCGGACGAAAAGTAGTTTTGACTGGTCAGGACTTTGGACGGATCATCCGCACTGCGATGAAGTTGGGTAAACTAAAATTACCAGCAGAGGATTTGCTGATCACCCAAAAAGAAATGAAAAAGTATGCCAATGAGCAATTGCTTATTCTAGAGACTGGCCGTATGGGTGAACCGATCAAAGCATTGCAGAAAATGGCGAACGGAACACATCGTACATTACGGATTCAAGAAGGGGATCTCGTTTATATTACGACGACGCCTACGACAGCTATGGAAACGGTCGTTGCCAAAACGGAAGATATCATTTACCGAGCGGGTGGAACCGTGAAGCAAATTTCAGATAATTTTCGTGTTTCCGGTCATGCGAATCCGAATGATCTGCAATTGATGCTGAATTTAATGAAGCCAACGTATTTCCTACCAATCCAAGGAGAATATCGTCAGTTGGCAGCACATGTGGACTTGGCTCATGAAGTGGGCATTCCGTTGAAGAATATTTTCATTACCGCACGCGGGGATGTTTTAGAATACAAAAAAGGCGAAATGCATTCAGCTGGTGCTGTACCAGCTGAGAATGTCATGATCGATGGGATCGGTGTCGGTGATATCGGCAATATTGTTTTACGCGATCGTAAAGTCTTATCTGAAGACGGTATTTTCGTCGCAGTCGTAACGATCAACCGTCGCGAAAAGAAAATCATTGCAGCACCGCAAATCACTTCCCGCGGCTTTGTTTATGTCAAAGCAAGTCGTGATTTGATTCGGGAAAGTGGTGAGATCGTTGCAGAGATCGTTGAAAAACATTTGCATGATGAAGAGTTTGAATGGAGTAAATTGAAACAAGACATTCGAGATCGCTTAAGCCGCTTCTTGTTTGAACAGACAAAACGCCGACCAGTGATCTTGCCTGTGATCATGGAATCCAGTCAAAGAAATCGATCACGCAAATAAAACATCCAGAAAACTAGGACGCCAGCTACAAACGTCCTAGTTTTTGCTTTGATTTTTGTGGTGTCTCTTTAGATACATAGCGCAGAAATACGAGAACATTGTCCGATCGATAATATCTAGGTCTTCATTGACAGGGTGTTGTCTAAAGCAAGTGTTCCAATAACCAAACATTGAAATTGCTCCTGTTTTCCGGTGCGGATTGGTGGGGTCTCTCAAGGCGTGTCAGTTATTTTTGTTAGTCTGGCTAATTTGACTTGTCCGAATGCTGGAGTGATGTCTGGATAAAAAACAATTCCACGAAGAAACTCGTGTTAAAAGAAAATTGATTGGATCGAAAGGATGGTTTTGAGTGAAAAGTTATCAAGAAGATACGCTTGTCCAGCAGAGAAAATGGTGGATCTTGATTGCTGTTGCGATGTTCACGTTTATGTCTACATTAGACGGCAGCATCGTGAATATTGCGTTGCCGACGATATCGGCAAATATGTCCGTACCCATGAACCAAGCGGAATGGGTCGTGTCGGTTTATTTGATGGTGGTTTGTGCTTGTTTGTTGCTATTTGGTAAGATTGGCGATAGTTGGGGGAAAATCAAGGTCTTTCGTCTCGGCATGTTGATTTTTACCATCGGTTCTTTATTGTGCGGGTTCAACCATTCGTTGGCTTTTTTGCTCTTTGCACGAGTCGTCCAAGCGATCGGTGCAAGTATGACGATGGCAACAAATACTGGAATCATTACGGAAGTATTTCCTATTAGTGAGCGAGGACGGGCACTGGGGATGATCGGCGCTTTCGTGTCGCTAGGATCAATTGCTGGTCCAGGACTAGGCGGGATCATATTGTCTCATTTTTCATGGCCTTATATTTTTTGGATCAATGTTCCTGTCGGAATTCTGACTATGATTGCCGGGGAGAAAATTTTACCCAAAGATATCACCATGAGCCGCAACTCCATCGATAAAAGTGGATTTGGTCTATTCTCTGTGGCGATCTTGACCTTTTTCGGTGGAATTTTCATCGGTCAGGAGCAAGGCTTCTTGACATGGTTGCCATTAGTATTGATTTTCGTTGCAATCATTGCTTTTATTGCTTTTATTCAAGTAGAAAAACGGGTGGCGATGCCGCTGATTACTTTCAGCATTTTCCGAAATAAAATTTTTACGTTAAGTTTGTTTACGGCACTTCTGATCTTTTCTGCTAATTTTTTTGTTAATGTCGTGATTCCATTTTATCTGCAAAATGCCCGTGGGTTGACTCCAAGTGTAGCCGGGATGTTGATGATGGTCTTTCCTTTGATGATGGTTATCGGATCGCCTATCAGCGGTTATTTGACAGACCAAGTCGGTCCAGAAATCTTGGTGTTGATTGGCTTGGCCTTACTATCGATTACCCAACTGATGTACATGTTTATGAACCAGCATACACCTATTTGGTATTATGTGGTGGCTACAGCAATCATGGGATTAGGAAATTCCTTGTTCCAATCGCCGAATAATACCATGGTCATGAGCAGCGTGACCAAAGAAAATTTGGGAGTGGCCGGTAGCTTGAACTCTTTTGCTCGTAATCTAGGCATGGTGCTAGGGATTGCAATGTCCACAACGATTCTATATTCTGCGATGAGCAGTGCCTATGGTCAGCATGTGACGACATATATCAATGGACGACCAGATATCTTCAATTATGGAATGAAAGTTACTTTCTTCGGTGCGTTTCTTTTATGTGCTGTGGCCCTATTGATGACTATGTGGCGTATCAAAAAACAAGGTGGCTTCCAGAAACATTCTCTGTAAGCTGCGAACCTAAAAAAACTGTTCTAGTTCTTTTTTCTGAAGACTAGAACAGTTTTTTTGTGATTTCTTGACTAAGAGAAGAATAACGTCATGAATGAAATGGATACACCGAATTGATTGTTTGGAATTTTGTATTAGTCTGTTATAATAGAAAATATTAGTCTGTATTACTTATGAATAGGAAAGGGGTAATTGTTGTGAAGATTACTTTTCATGGACACGCGGTTCTTTCGATCGAGTTGGAAGATGGACAAAAGTTGTTGTTTGACCCTTTTATAAATGGAAACGCTATGACTGATCTGGATGCAGAAACAGTTGATCCAGACTGGCTGCTGATCACTCATGGGCACAGCGACCATGTAGGAGATATGGTGGCGATTGCCAAACGTACAGAAGCACCTATTATCAGTGTAGTGGAAGTTTGTCAGTATGCAACAAGTAAGGGAGTAACGAAGACTCACGGTATGAATATCGGCGGCTCATATACTTTTCCCTTTGGCAAGGTACGGTTCGTTCAAGCTCAGCACAGTTCCGGTCTGGAAGAAGACGGCAAGATGATCTATATGGGAAACCCAGCGGGAATCATTTTAGAAGCGGAAGGCAAAACAATATATCACGCGGGGGATACAGCCCTCTTTGGTGATATGGCACTGATTGGCGAACAATTTGCGATCGATGTGGCTTTCTTGCCGATTGGTGATAACTTCACTATGGGACCTAAAGATGCAGCCGCAGCTGCCCACTTATTGAAAGCAAAAAAAGTTGTACCAGTTCACTACAACACATTCCCACTGATCAAACAAGATCCCGCCGCTTTTATCGACTTGCTGCCTGAGGGAGTAGGCACCGTTTTGGCTGTGGGAGAATCGATTGATTGTTGACCGTCTGATTGACGGATTTTATTAACTAGGAGAAAATTATGGCGACGAAACATGACTTGATTTTAGCGCATATCGAAAGTTTGCCGGTAGGAGACCGTATTTCAGTACGGGGAATCGCAAAGGATTTAGGTGTCAGTGAAGGAACCGCCTATCGGGCAATCAAAGATGCAGAAAATATCGGTCTGGTCTCTACCATTCAACGGGTAGGAACCATTAGGATCGAGCGTAAGTTAAAAAAACATATTGAAAAATTGACCTTTGGAGAAGTCGTACAAATCATTGAAGGAGAGGTTCTAGGAGGCGCAGCCGGTCTAGATAAGGACTTGAATAAGTTTGTTATCGGTGCGATGAAAGAATCAGCAATGGAACGATATATCACCCCGGGATCGCTCGTGATCGTAGGGAATCGAAATGAAGTTCACCAATTAGCATTAGAAGATGGTGCTGCTGTCTTGATCACTGGTGGGTTTGAAACATCAGAAGAAAACTGTCGTTTGGCCGATAAGCTGGAACTGCCAATATTGCAGACGACTTATGATACGTTTACCGTTGCAACGATGATCAACCGGGCATTGAGTGACCAGCTGATCAAAAAAGATATTATGCTCGTTAGCGATATCTATATGCCGCTGGAAAAAACAAAGTATCTGCATACGTTTGACACTGTCAAAGACTATAAACGTCTTTCAGAAGAAACCAATCATTCTCGCTATCCGGTAGTTAACAAGAACATGCGCGTGGTTGGGATCATTACGGCAAAAGATGTTTTGGAAAAACCCGATACGCAAATCATTGAACGAATCATGACTCGTGAACCGCGAGTCGTGAAAAAAGAGATGAGTGTTGCTTCTGCCAGTCATCAAATGATTTGGGATGGCTTGGAAGTGATGCCAGTAGTAGCAGATGACTTATCTTTGATCGGAATCGTGACTCGGCAAGACATTATGAAGGCGATGCAACTAGTCCAAAGACAGACCCAGATTTCCGATACGATCTCTGATCAGATTTCTGGTCAGATCCAAATCATTGAACAAGATTTTGAAGGCAATAAATTGGCACAGCCAAACTTTCGTTTCGCTGTGACTCCACAAATGGTCAATGAAGTAGGAACGATTTCTTTTGGTGTGCTCAGTGAAGTGATCGCCAATGCTGCCAAACGAACGATGCAAGTCAATCAGCGGCGAAACAGCTGGATCGAACAAGTGAATCTACACTATTTCCGCTTGATCCAATTAGAAAGTGAGATCATTATTCAGCCCAAAATTTTGGAGCTGGGGCGCCGATCTGCTAAGATCGATATTGAAGTCTATATCGAAAATTCCATGGTAGCTAAAGCAATTGTCGTCTGCCAAGTAATGGAGCGCCCTTAATTCGAACAGCAGTCATCAGATAAATGCTTAGAAAATGGAGATATGCAATGAACGTACAAGAGGAAATATTGACAGCAATTAAGGAATATCAGATAATTATTATTCACCGCCATCAGCGACCTGATCCGGATGCACTAGGGTCACAAGTTGGATTGGCAGAAATTTTACGAGCTAGTTTTCCTGAAAAAGCGATCTATCAAGTGGGAGGGCCTGTTGAAGGGCTAGACTACTTAGCAGAAATGCAGGAGATTTCGGATGAAGTCTACAAAAATGCCTTAGTGATCGTGACCGATACCGCCAATTCACCAAGAGTCAGTGATCAGCGCTATGCCAATGGTGCAAAATTGATCAAAATCGATCACCATCCTAATGACGAACCTTATGGAGATTTGGTCTGGGTGGATACTACTGCTAGCAGCTGCAGTGAAATGATTACGGCATTCTGGAAAATGTTCGCTGAAGAACTTACTATGTCGCAAGAAGCTGCGCGCCTGCTTTATGCCGGAATCGTAGGGGATACGGGTCGTTTCCTGTACCCAGCAACGACCTCCGCGACATTGCGTTACGCAGCTGATTTGTTGGATTATGGTTTTGATGCACCAAAAATCAATCGTGAGATTGATCAGGTTTCGAGAGCAGTGGCTCGTCTTTCCGGCTATGTCTTTGAAAATTTAGAAGTTGATTCACTAGGAGCTGGCAAAGTGATTCTGACAAATGAGATTCAACAGCGTTTTGGCGTTGTTGATTCAGAAACATCTGCTATCGTGTCCTTACCAGGGAAGATTGAAGATGTCTTAGCATGGGCAATTTTTGTTGAGCAGCCAGAAGGCTATTATCGGGTCCGGATGCGTTCGAAAGGACCTGTGATCAATGAGATCGCCAAACGTCATCATGGTGGCGGACATCCGCTTGCCAGCGGAGCGAATGCAGCGGATCTGGAAGAAGTGGCAGCCATCTATCAAGAAATCCAGACCGCAGTTTCAGCTTTTCGAGAACAAGCATAGACTTTATTCGTCGTGATCAGTGTTCTTTTGCAGAAGAAAAAACCAACAGCGAGGAATCTTAGGACTTGCTAGGGGAATGATCGGTGAGTTTTTGATTGTAGTAAATAACTGTAGTAAAAAATTACGCAAATAAAAAGGCTCTTTGTCAATAAGGACTGATGGGTTGTACAAAATCAAATCTGGGTCAGAATGAACCTCATTCTGGCTCAGATT
>NZ_JBDGBK010000096.1:0-13479 GCF_040910045.1 Enterococcus sp. RTP21361st1_A6_RTP21361_211029
AAAGGAATCAAAAACAAAGAGAAAAAGCCCTACAATGCCGTTGTAAAAATTGGGGAAAAGGGATATATTGATTTTATCTCTTTTTCAAAATAAACATGGGGCTGACCCAAAAGTAGCTCCTATATGAAAAATAGAGGTCTTTCCATTTAGATAGTAGTGGAAAGACCTCTATTTATCTTTTGAAAGTGAATACAAAAATAAAGCACACTCTGCTATAATATAGGTGATTAATCCATTTGAGAGAGGTGCTTTATCATGTATCAAAATTATACCATAAACCAACTTTGTTTGCCTATAGATCTTGAAATTAAATTAGAAGAAAATGATTTTGCTCATGCCATTGTGCAGTTTGTTGACTCTATTCCCGATGAAGTCTTTCTTCCTTATTATCAATCTATGGGTAGACCCCAATATCATCCTCGTATGCTACTTTCCATTATTCTTTGTGCCTATATTCAAGGGGTTTATTCGGGCCGCCAAATACAAAATATGCTGATAGATAGTATTCGGATGCGCTACTTATCTCAAGAGCAATTCCCTAACTTTCGTACTATTAATCGTTTTCGCGTTCATCCGATTATGAACGATATTCTAGATCATTCATTTGTTCAATTTCGTGAGCTACTGGTTCAAAGTGGCTTAATCAGTGGCAGTGCTCTATACATTGATGGTACAAAAATTGAAGCGGATGCGAATAAATACTCTTTCGTTTGGAAAAAAAGTATTTTAAAGTATAAGGATAGCCTTGATCAAAAAGCCCTTGAAAACTACCAACAAATGGTGGAAACAAAAATCTTACCTGAGTTAATAGATGATTTAAAGGATGAACTTTCTATAGAAGAGATTGAAAGGATTCGTCAATCTTTGGAAGAAAAGGAAAATCAATTAATTGAAGCGATTGACCAAACCGAAACAGTAGAAGGGGGCTGACCCATTATTAATAAGGAGTGGACAACATGATTGATGTAAATGAGCTATTGGAAGAAGCTATTAGAGAAACTGAAAATCTAAATGATGGCGAAGTTTTTCTTGTTAAAGATTTATTCAAGGGATATGTGGGGAATAGGATACCCAGAAAGGATCGACTTCTGCTTGGAACGTTATTTTTAAACCATGTTAGCAAAATGAATGGTAATTTAAAGGCTATTGAAAAGACTTCATCTAATCAGCAGAGGTATAAAAAGACAATTGATAAGTTTTAACTATCTTTTGTGAAATTAAAAAAATTATAAATATGTTGAGTAGAAGCAAAAGATTTGGCTTGGAATTTTTACAGCAGTGAATCGATAAAAGGAGCATGCTTGATGGTAGATAATATTATTAAATCAGTAGCAGAGAAATTATCCTCTCTGTCTTATATAGAAGGTATTGTTTTAGGTGGTTCACGTGCAAGGGGCACCCATACAGAGGATTCGGATATAGATATCGGCATCTATTACAATTCAGAATCATTTGACATAAATACTATTAATCAATTCGCTACAAAGCTGGATGATGAGCATAGAAATAACCTTGTTGTACCTCCCGGAGCATGGGGTGATTGGATTAATGGCGGCGGATGGTTAGTCATAAACGGGTATCATGTGGATTTAATTTTACGTGATATTAAACGTGTGGAACAAATAATGAAAGATACAGAGCACGGAATTGTTACTGCCAATTATCAGACTGGGCATCCCCATGGTTATATTAGTGCAATGTATCGAGGAGAATTAGCGATTAGCAAAATACTATATGCTAAGAATGAAAGCTTATGCGAATTAAAAAAACAGGCAGAAACTTATCCCAATGCTTTGCAGAAAAGTTTAGTTAACTTTTTTATGTTTGAAGCAGGGTTCTCTTTAATGTTTGTAAAAGCAAATTCGGGAACAGACGATAAATATTATATTGCGGGTCATGTTTTTCGTATAGTTTCATGTTTAAATCAAGTGTTATTTGCATGTAATAATGCTTATTGTATCAACGAAAAGAAAGCTATAAAACTGCTTGAAACTTTTGAACATAAACCTGAAAAATATACCGAGAAGGTAAATCATATTTTTGAAGTACTCGGTATCTCACTTTTTGAATGCTACGACATGACCGAGAAGCTTTATAATGAAGTGAATGAAATTGTATCGGAGATAAATAACTTTTTAAACGAGGAGAGTTCAGATGAAAGAAAACAAATATGATGATAATATATTTTTTCAAAAATACAGTCAAATGAGTCGCTCGCAGAAAGGACTGGCTGGTGCGGGAGAATGGGAGACTTTGAAAAAGATGCTACCTGATTTTAAGGGTAAGCGTGTGCTTGATTTAGGATGCGGCTATGGATGGCACTGTATATATGCGATGGAAAACGGTGCTTCCTCTGTAGTAGGTGTTGATATTTCTCATAAAATGCTCGAAGTAGCAAAAGGAAAAACCCATTTTCCACAGATTGAATATGAATGCTGTGCCATAGAAGATGTGGATTTCCCAGAGGAGAGCTTTGATGTAATACTAAGTTCGCTTGCGTTTCATTATGTAGCAGACTATGAGAATTTAATAAAAAAGATATATAGGATGCTGAAGGCTGGTGGCAATTTAGTTTTTACAGTTGAACATCCTGTTTTTACTGCTCATGGAACACAAGACTGGTATTATAACGAAAAAGGAGAAATACTGCATTTCCCGGTGGACAATTATTATTATGAGGGCAAACGGACAGCTATGTTTTTGGAAGAAAAGGTTACAAAATATCATAGAACACTGACCACATATCTAAATACACTGCTTTCAAATAGTTTTATAATAAATCAGATTGTGGAGCCACAGCCGCCAGAGAACATGATGGATATTCCGGGGATGGCGGATGAAATGCGACGCCCAATGATGCTGATTGTATCGGCAAAAAAGAAGATGTAATAATATAGAAAAAATAAACGAGGAGTATGTAAATGAGATCAGAAAAAGAAATGATGGATTTAGTACTTTCTTTAGCAGAACAGGATGAACGTATTCGAATTGTGACCCTTGAGGGGTCACGCGCAAATATTAATATACCTAAAGATGAATTTCAGGATTATGATATTACATATTTTGTAAGTGATATAGAACCGTTTATATCTAATGATGACTGGCTTAATCAATTTGGGAATATAATAATGATGCAAAAGCCGGAGGATATGGAATTATTCCCACCTGAAGAAAAGGGATTTTCCTATCTTATGCTATTTGATGATTACAATAAAATTGATCTTACCTTATTGCCCTTGGAAGAGTTAGATAATTACCTAAAGGGCGATAAATTAATAAAGGTTCTAATTGATAAAGATTGTAGAATTAAAAGGGACATAGTTCCGACTGATATAGATTATCATGTAAGAAAGCCAAGCGCAAGGGAGTATGATGATTGCTGCAATGAATTTTGGAATGTAACACCTTATGTTATTAAAGGATTGTGCCGTAAGGAAATTTTATTTGCTATTGATCATTTTAATCAGATTGTTCGCCATGAGCTGCTGAGAATGATATCATGGAAGGTCGGCATCGAAACAGGCTTTAAATTAAGTGTAGGCAAGAACTATAAGTTTATTGAAAGGTATATATCCGAGGATTTGTGGGAGAAACTTTTGTCCACCTACCGGATGGATTCCTATGAAAACATATGGGAAGCATTATTTCTATGCCATCAATTGTTCAGGGCGGTATCCGGTGAGGTGGCGGAAAGGCTTCATTATGCCTATCCGGAGTATGATAGGAATATAACAAAATATACCAGGGACATGTATAAAAAATACACTGGTAAAACCGGCTGCCTGGATAGCACATATGCCGCTGATATAGAAGAGAGGCGGGAACAGTGATTACAGAAATGAAAGCAGGGCACCTGAAAGATATCGATAAACCCAGCGAACCATTTGAGGTGATAGGTAAGATTATACCGAGGTATGAAAACGAGAATTGGACCTTTACAGAATTACTCTATGAAGCGCCATATTTAAAAAGCTACCAAGACGAAGAGGATGAAGAGGATGAGGAGGCAGATTGCCTTGAATATATTGACAATACTGATAAGATAATATATCTTTACTACCAAGACGATAAATGCGTCGGAAAAGTTAAACTGCGAAAAAATTGGAACCGGTACGCTTATATAGAAGATATCGCCGTATGTAAGGATTTCAGGGGGCAAGGCATAGGCAGCGCGCTTATCAATATATCTATAGAATGGGCAAAGCATAAAAACTTGCATGGACTAATGCTTGAAACCCAGGACAATAACCTTATAGCTTGTAAATTCTATCATAATTGTGGTTTCAAAATCGGCTCCGTCGATACTATGTTATACGCCAACTTTGAAAACAACTTTGAAAAAGCTGTTTTCTGGTATTTAAGGTTTTAGAATGCAAGGAACAGTGAATTGGAGTTCGTCTTGTTATAATTAGCTTCTTGGGGTATCTTTAAATACTGTAGAAAAGAGGAAGGAAATAATAAATGGCTAAAATGAGAATATCACCGGAATTGAAAAAACTGATCGAAAAATACCGCTGCGTAAAAGATACGGAAGGAATGTCTCCTGCTAAGGTATATAAGCTGGTGGGAGAAAATGAAAACCTATATTTAAAAATGACGGACAGCCGGTATAAAGGGACCACCTATGATGTGGAACGGGAAAAGGACATGATGCTATGGCTGGAAGGAAAGCTGCCTGTTCCAAAGGTCCTGCACTTTGAACGGCATGATGGCTGGAGCAATCTGCTCATGAGTGAGGCCGATGGCGTCCTTTGCTCGGAAGAGTATGAAGATGAACAAAGCCCTGAAAAGATTATCGAGCTGTATGCGGAGTGCATCAGGCTCTTTCACTCCATCGACATATCGGATTGTCCCTATACGAATAGCTTAGACAGCCGCTTAGCCGAATTGGATTACTTACTGAATAACGATCTGGCCGATGTGGATTGCGAAAACTGGGAAGAAGACACTCCATTTAAAGATCCGCGCGAGCTGTATGATTTTTTAAAGACGGAAAAGCCCGAAGAGGAACTTGTCTTTTCCCACGGCGACCTGGGAGACAGCAACATCTTTGTGAAAGATGGCAAAGTAAGTGGCTTTATTGATCTTGGGAGAAGCGGCAGGGCGGACAAGTGGTATGACATTGCCTTCTGCGTCCGGTCGATCAGGGAGGATATCGGGGAAGAACAGTATGTCGAGCTATTTTTTGACTTACTGGGGATCAAGCCTGATTGGGAGAAAATAAAATATTATATTTTACTGGATGAATTGTTTTAGTACCTAGATTTAGATGTCTAAAAAGCTTTAACTACAAGCTTTTTAGACATCTAATCTTTTCTGAAGTACATCCGCAACTGTCCATACTCTGATGTTTTATATCTTTTCTAAAAGTTCGCTAGATAGAGTTCTATATTAGAGATGTAAAGAGTTTTGGTGAAGAGGTTTGTGAGTATGGCTTTTATAACCAGGGTGCAATGAGAAGCACTAACAGCAGCTAGCTTAAGAACGCATAGGATATACTTTTTATGGAAGTCACAGAGGAGGAATAAAATTTGAACAGGATTAACAGAGTAACCTCTATTCTTATTCAGCTGCAATCAAAAAAAATAATTCCTGCCAAAGAAATTGCACAGCGATTTAATATAAGCTTAAGGACAGTTTACAGAGATATCCGGACACTTGAAGAAGCCGGAATACCAATTGGATCTGAGGCCGGAAAAGGATATTTTCTTGTAGAGGGCTTCCTACTTCCGCCGGTAATGTTTACAGCGGCGGAAGTGGGTGCATTGATTACAGCAGGGAAATTTTTAAATTGCCATGGAGATGAATCATTTATAAAGGATTTTGATTCAGCTATGTATAAAATCAAATCTATTTTGAAGCATGGTGAAAAAAACTATGCACAGGAGTTGGAGAACAGTATTAACGTGTACAGCACATCTGGACAGAAAAATACATTGGCGGATAACGTTATTGCAGCAATTCAGACTGCAATCTGCAATAAAAGGGTAATATCAATTCAATATCCTGCATCAGGAGGGCAAGAACCGGAAAGCAGAATGATAGAGCCTATATCACTGGGGTTTTATGAACAGAACTGGTACTTAATCGGTTTTGCAGGCTAAGAAATGAATATAGGAATTTTCGTGTGGATCGGATTAAAAGCATTTGCATAGAAGAAGAGCTCTGTCAAAGCCATGATGGCTCTTTGGAACAAATATTAAAACAAATGCTTTCATATAAAAAACTATATAATGTAATTCTTAGAGCTGAAAAAGGGGAGACATACAATTCTATCAAGAACAGGTATTCTCTCGGCTTCCTTGAAGAAACCGATTTGGGAAGTAAAATGGAAATCGAATTCCAGACAGATTCCTTTGAGATATTGAGCAAGCAGCTGATTGAATATGGATCAGGCATTGAAATAGTCCAACCTTATTTATTAGTTACGGGGAAAGCAGGAATTGGGAAAAGTCATTTGTTAGCTGATTATGCTAAGAAATTTACTGGAAGAGGGCATTCAACTTTTTTATTCTTAGGGTCTTATTTTTATAAAAATGCTGATCCTGTCAGTCAAATTATGGAATCTTTAAGAATTCCTAATTCTTCTTTCAAGTCGGTTTTGGAGGAGCTTGAGAGAAAAAGCGTAGAGACTGGAAACCGATCAATAATTTTTATAGATGCTTTAAATGAAGGCGCAGGTTTAACTTTGTGGAAAGAGCGTCTAATAGGCTTCATAAAAGAAATTCAAGAATACCCAAATATAGGGATTGTTTTATCTATTAGAACTGAATATGAAATGACTATTCTTCCAGAAGATTTTAATAAATTAAATTTTAGTAAGTTGAAGCATACTGGTCTGGAAGGGACGGTTAATGATTCAATTAAAGCATTTTGCCAATACTATAAACTGGCGTATCCTACCGTACCCTCTTTTAATGAGGAATATAATAATCCGTTGTTTTTAAAAATGGTATGCCAGTTGCTCATAGATTCAAATATAAAGCAATTTACTTCAAATTTTTCAATAGAAACCATTATGAAACATTATCTAAATAAGTTAGAGTTGAATCTATCTGCAAAAGACCGAATGAACTTCGATCCTAAAAGAGGTATATTAAATGAATTAATACTGTCTATTTCAGAATTAAAAATTGAAAGTAAATGGTCAATGCTAGAATATAACACCGTGTACGACAAATTAATAACTGTTGGACATAAACTAGCTATTGATAGTCCCGGTATTTTACTTAAGGAATTAATTAATGAGGGACTACTACAAGTTATTGAAGCAGGCGAAGAAAAAATCTTTTTAGATTTCCAATTTGAAAAATTCAGTGATTTTTTTATTGCAGATTATATTTATCAAAAATATATAAGAACTAAAAAAATTGTAGATTTGGAAAGCGTTCCAGAATTAGCTTCATATTTTAAAGATGATTTAGCCTTACGCAATAATTATGGAGTATTGATTATGCTTTCCACCCTCATTGCAAATCATGAAAAAAAAGAAATATTTTCGTATTTTCCTAAATTAGGAATGAGTTATTTAATGTTTGAAATTATTTTTGATAGTTTTCCTTATAGAAATTCAAGTGCAATTTCATTTGAACTGGTAAAATTTATTGAAACTGATGTATCTATGATAAATGAGTTAATGATGTATTTTGTAACATCTCAATTTCAGTTATCAATAAATCACAATTCTCCTATCAATTCTAGATGGTTGCACAATTTTTTATTGAAAAAAAATCAGCAAGAAATTGATTTAGTTTGGACCATGAATATATCAAAGTATTATAGAACTTTTGTTGGTCAGTTTACAAAATGGTATAGAGAATTTTACGAATATACAAATAAAAAAGATGCTGAGTTAATATTACTTCAATTAGGATGGATACTTTCAAGTACTAATAGATATTACAGGGATCAGGCAACTCTTGCAATTGTTAAAATATTAAATTTTGATTCAGAATTGATAAAGTTTTTCATTTCGAGCTTTGTAAATGTAAAAGATCGATACGTTGTAGAGCGTGCTATGGCTGCTATATACGGAGCAACAATTAATTTAAATGATCCTAAGAAAATCGAAGAAGTATCAAAACAGGTTTATGATTCATTTTTCGATGTTGAAGATTTGATTCCCAATGTGTTAGCGAGGGATTATGGGCGTCAAATAATTAATTATGCTATCCATCATAATGCATTAAACGAAAAAGTAGATTTATCTAAAGTATTTCCCAAATATGAAGGTATTTGGGAATACGAAGAAGTGACTGATGAACATATTTTAGAGTTAAAAAAAATATATGAAAAACATTCTGGTTTTAGCAGTATCACACGTTCAATGATGACAAATTTTGGAAGAGCTAATGGAATGTATGGCGATTTTGGTAGATACACTTTTCAATCAGCTCTTTCTCCTTGGGAAGAACAATTTGATATACAAGATTTGAGTAATATCGTTGTTAAATTATGCTTAGATCTTGGCTATTCTCCGGAGTTGTTTTCTGAATTTGATACTCTGGATGGTCGTTACTTTGATAGATTTTCAAATAAAGAAGAACGAATTGGGAAAAAATATCAGTGGATTGCTTTTTATGAGATATTAGCAAATATCTCAGATAATTTTATTCCTTATAATCTTAAAGTCACTTTTGATGATGAATATAATCAATATATAAAACACAAGGATGAGTTGTGGATTTCTGCAATTACAAATAAAGATTTTTCAGGATTATATGAATATGAAGAGGAGCTGGACGAAAATGACCATATAATAAATATAGAAAGGGATTATCAAAAAAAATGGACTGTTAGTGACTCGTATATACGAAACATAGACGTATCAGTAACAGATGAAACACCTCCATTATCCAAAAAAAGAATATTTGATTTTTCTTTACCCGATTATTTAACTGATATTTGGATGAAAGAAAATATAGATGTAAAAATGCTTCGTTATTATATATCAACAGAATTTGAATCTGAAGAATACTATGCTTTGTCGTTTTATAATGATGATAGAAGACAAAAGGATGGTTCTCAAGGTTTTACACAGGATAAAACTGAAAATCTAACAATAATGGGAAGAGCAGTATTTGTTAAAAAATCTGAATTAAAAAAACTTCATCAAGAAGCCATGAATGATATTGGTAATGTCTCTTCACCAACTACTTACAATATTTTTTTAAGAGAATATTATTGGCATGAAGCATATATTAACTGGGAAAAAGAGAGAAGTGAGTACGATAAAAAAGTATATATACATTCAAGTCATTGCTATGGGTGGGAAAAAGCTGATCAATATACTTCACTAGATGAGGATAAAACTAATGAGTCTCTTTCTTTACTAATGCCAAGCAAAATTTTGGTAGATTTTGGACAGTTGAAAATGGATTCAGACTATAAATGGAAAAATGATAAGAATGAATGTGTTTGTTTTGATGGAAGATTTATTGGTGGAGAGAGAGTACTATTAGTAAAAAAGGATTTTATCGATGAGTTTTGTTTGAAAAATGAATACACAATTGTTTGGTTTTGTTATTATGATAAGATTGGACTAAATCAATACCATGATTCCCATTATTATTTTGTCAAAGAAGGTAATCAGTACATCTATTTTGAGCAAGACAACAAACATGGATATTATGATCGATAAAACCTATAATAAATGGAGAATATCAAGTATTTATTGTATCTCGCAATAGAAAACTTGTTATTAAAAATTTTAAAAAATATCCGTGCTTTTTAATTAAAACTAACTACAATTGTCAAAAATTAGCGAGATACAGAATTATTCATTATAAAAATAAATACTGTTATATCAACGTTGAGCACCTGTTAGAGCCACTAAGAAAAGCTAACTTTCTGCTGGAAGAGTCAGTTTGTTAAGAATTAAATCTTTGCTCGAAACGTTGATATTGTAGTACCTCGAATTTTTTATTCCCAGTTTTCTTAACGAATTGTGGTGTGACGTTAGCATAGATATTCATAGTAGATTTAATATTTTTAAAACCTAAACGTTTTTGTACTTCTTTTATTAAAGCCCCACTTTCAAACAATAAGCTACAGTGGGTGTGCCTAAATATATGTAGAGTGATTTGAAGTTCCATCGGTGTCCTTTTGTAAATCTATTCTAACCAATGTTTACTACTTGAGTATAGTGAAGCTTGTTTTAGTTTGTAGTGAATAAGAACTATCATGATGAATACGTATTATAGCCATATAGAATCATTATTTTCATTCTATTATCTGCCACAAGAAGTTTTTTGACTATTTAGAAATCAGATTATACATTCAAGTAATATTGCAAATTGAATCAATAAAAGAAGCGTTGAAGAAAATTTAATTTTTTCAACGCTTCTTTTTTTAGAAGATTTTAATGACCATATCAGCTTCATTTTCAGGTTTAGGTAATTCATGGAAGCATGTGTTTATAGTGCTTAATTGATCAACTAACCATGTTTTACTTTTTGACTCGTAGACAAATCTAAAATTAATATCATTGTTCTCGTGTTGAAGAGGTGTCTCCAAATAATCTGGTGAATATTCATAGTCAACGTAACCTGCTAATACAAAAGAGAGTAATCCATTATTTAGTGTCAGATTTAATGGATGGTCGTAAGCTTTTATTTTTTTTAACGTCATATTGTACATATCTTCAGCCATCAAAGTTGAGTTCGTGATTTCATCTTGGGTTTCATTAAAAAAATTATCCGAATAATCGCTTATTTTTGAAAAGTCTTTATTGGCACCAGCCTCAAAAAATTGTTCAACTTTTTTAGTATAAAGTTGTGCTAACGCTCCTTTTTCAATATTAACTTTGATATTTTCATGTCTATCAATTTGTGTGCTGTTCAGTAAGGGAAGATCAGCTTTTAGTTTAATATCGTCTTGATTTCTTTCAATTTCAATTGGCAAAATCTTTTCAGTAGATTCAGTTTCTGATAAAGGAACATCTAGTTTTTTATCATGATAATAAGCTTCAAATCCATCTGGAACCGGAAAAAAATGTATTGGGTAATTTTTTTCTGAGGTTGTTGTACTAGTTTCTGTACTTGTAGAACTTGTGTCAGAAGTGTTACACCCGCTTATAGTTCCGATGAGTAAAGCGTAGGTTAGAATGATTGCAAATTTCTTCAAAAAAATTCCTCCTTAAAATCGTACGTGGACTAATACTAGTCCCATTGTAGCATACCAAATCTTTAATATTAATAAGAAAAAGGACTAATTTTAGTCCAAAAGGTGTGCTATTCTTGAAAGAGGAAAGAATTAATGATAGAGAAAATGTAATCGGTAGCAATATTAGACGAATCCGATTAGAAAAAGGAATTGGTCAGACCGAGCTGATTAGAGACCTACAGCTCAAGAAAATCGCTATAACTAGGGAAACATTGGTTAAGATCGAAGGCGGCCGCCAACACATTAAGTTGGATCAATTGAGAGCTATTAGGGATGTTCTGCAGGTGTCTTATGAAGATTTGCTTCAATGACTACTTGTAGTCATTTCGTTTAAAATTATTATGGTACACCCTTATGTGTCACGAAGAAATACTGGTATAATAATGATTGATATGTGTAACGTTAGGGTATACTTGGATGTTACAGTTAGTCTGTTGTATACTAGCTTATTGAATATACTCGGGAATTATTGTAGCTTAAGGATGAATAGAAAATGAAGGAGGGGTCTAACTATGATAGAGGTCTATTGTGACGAAAGTCGCCCAGAAACTATATTTGGTGATGAATCAGTCGATCAATATATGGTTATTGGCGGTATTTGGTTCCCGTCTAGTGAACGAAAAAAAATAAAAAATAAAATAAAATATCTAAAAAAAACTTACAATGTGCACGGTGAATTTAAATGGAATAAGGTGAGTCCTTCTAAAATTGAATTTTACAAGGAACTAATTGATTATTTTTTTCAAAATAAACATATTCGATTCCGATGTATTGTTGTGGATTCTAGCGCAGTTGATTTAGAAAAATATCATCAGTCAGACGGTGAATTAGGATTTTATAAATTTTACTATTTTATGCTCTACAAATGGTTTGATTGGGACGAAACCTATAGAATTTATCTTGATAATAAACAAAATAAAATGAGCTCAAGAATTCCAGATTTAGAACGGATTTTAAATTATGCGAGCTTTGCAAAGGTAAGCTCTGTTTTATCCATTGATTCTAAAGAATCTGTATTTGTTCAGTATGCTGATTTATTGATAGGTGCCGTAGGCTATGTATTTAACGAATATTATAATGCAGATTATTCTAGCGATGCAAAAAATGAACTGATTGAACTGATTGAAGAGTACTTAGATCATGCAATCCAACCAACATATGGTTCGGAGAGAAAATTCAATGTGTTTAAGATAATGTTGAGGTGATTGTATGGCATTCTATAGACCACTAAAGAAACTACAGACTATGGATGAATATCGGATGCATTATGAAAAGAAATATTGCACTTCGACAATCCTGACTCACCAAGGATTACCTGTTCGTTTTTATCCAGAGCGTTTTGATCATGCTTTTTATAAAAATAGTAATCGGCGAACAAAAGATAAGTCGTTGTTTTCACTAGAAAGAGCTGAACGGATTGACTGGATTGAAGAAGTTTTGAAGGATCCCAATGTTACGATTTATGCTGGTTGGGACAGTAAGAGAAAAAGACATGATTTTAGTCATAGAGCTTCACTTATAACGCCTGATGGCTATGTAGTAGTGATAAGGAAAATTAATGATTCGAAGGCAACATTCGTTACAGCTTATGTGATTGATGATCTTTCAGTATTCGATAAGATAAAATCAAATCCTATCATATATGAATTATAATTGTTGACACTAGTAGATTTGTGGATTATGATAAATATGAAATATCAGATAGGTTGATATTGATTGTCCTCTACCTATGGTTTGGGATCCGCAAAGGTTTTGTGTAATGAACCCGATAATCAGTGCACCAGTAATCTCCCTATACGGGAGATTTTTCTGTTTAATAGATAATATGGTTTCGTTGCTAAGTGAATAATTTAGAGAAAAAAATGGTGAGTTATAATTTTACTTTACAAAGTTCCGGATAAAAAAGTTTTATGATTTTCCTATCAAAAGCACGCCACTTGAATACGTTTTTGAATACGATAAGAAAGTAAATCAAGATGAATTATCATCAATAAAATGATTAGCTCTATTCAAAAATCATTGAAATGTCAACTATCTTCAATTATCGTCAATGAACTTAACTTCATGGCGGAAGAAGAATCTGAATAAAGAATTGATGGCTGAACCTTTGATAGTCAAGGGTTCAGCTTTTTTATCTAAAAAACCGTCAGAAATGAAAGGCTCTTCGTCAAATCGTGTTGGTGAAGACAAATTTGAATAAAACTTAGTCCGATATGCGGCGCGTTCTGTGCGCCGCATATTTTTTAGTTTTCAAAGATCAGACCTTGTTGTAAATAGATCCGTGCCCGAAAGTTATAAAAGTTGCGATAACCAAAC
>NZ_JBDGBK010000097.1:0-13324 GCF_040910045.1 Enterococcus sp. RTP21361st1_A6_RTP21361_211029
GTGGGTCATTGCCTGACCTAGCTGCGTCAGCTGATTATGTAAGATAGCTTCTTTAGCGGTCTTTGCTAAAGAACCTAAGCGGCTGATAGCCTGACTCGTTTGGTGTTTTTGCGTTTCAAACAGATGCGCGACGCTTTTGACAGCTGTGCGGGTCTGACCTTTGATCCCTGTATCGGCGACTAACAAAAAGCCATCGATCGTCAATGGAAAAGAAGTAATCGGCTGCCCTTTGGTAAAGTAGATCGCCTCGTTGCCGCTTGTTGCTGCAGCATCAATACCGCTAGGATTTCCATGCGCGATTTTCTCAGAAAAATCGACATAATCCAATAGCCGTTCTTTTTTTAACTCTTTGTGCTGCCAATCAAAAAAGGCCCGAGTCAACGCAACTGCAACTGCCGCACTTGAACCCATTCCTCGTTCTGAAGGGATTGTACTAACGATCGAAACAGAAAAGGGACCGGTTTGATGGTCTTGCTGCAAGCGATGAAGAAGTTCTTTCACATTTTTTAAATGCGAAGGAGCTTCTTCTAGTGGGCCGTGGTAATAATTGGAGGTTAAATCATTCGTTAGGCTGGCAGTGATCGTCACGTGGACCTTTGCGCCAGCAAATGGAAAAGCGATGGCGGGTTCACCATAGACGACCGAATGTTCACCCATTAATATGATTTTCCCTGTAGCTATGCCAGTACCGAGTGACATTCATTATCCTCATTTCTCTTAGAACTGCAGCAGAAGTCAAAAGAATGTCTCAGAGGAAGCAGCAGGCAAAAAAATAAAGGTTCCCCTTTGATCCTGTGAGTCATTCTTTTAAACTAAGCTGCAATCTACTTAATAATTACTAGTGATTTCATCATAGATCCTTGTTTTTCCGTTAGAACAGAAAAGTTCGCAGAAAAACGAATAAAAGATTCTTTCTTATTTTACTAGAAGAAGGCTGTTTCGTTAAGCATTCCGAAAAAGAAATCGTAAAAAACTGAAAATATTTAAACTTTTATTGAAAATTTTTTGTTTTTATGCTTCAAAAGCGCTGGGTTGACGATACAATATCTAGTAGTGTATAGTTGATTACGCAAATGAAACATACAATATTTAGTGATGAGTGAGTTGGGGGATATGAGCGTGATCGTATTAGCAGGAACTATCGGCGCAGGAAAATCAAGTTTAACTGCATTGTTAGCTGATCATTTAGGCAGTCAAGCATTTTATGAGTCAATCGATGATAATGAAGTGCTGCCGTTGTTTTATGCCGATCCAAATAAATATGCTTTTTTATTGCAGATTTATTTTTTGAATAAACGTTTTGATAGTATCAAAAAAGCATTGAATGATGATAATAATGTATTGGATCGATCCATTTATGAAGATTCACTGCTTTTCCATTTGAATGCTGATTTAGGGCGAGCAACGGATACAGAAGTTCGGGTTTATGATGATTTATTGGCCAACATGTTGGAAGAATTGCCTTATGCAGCTCATAAAAAACATCCAGATTTATTGGTCCATATTCGGGTTTCTTTTGAAACTATGTTAGAACGGATCAATAAACGGGGACGGGAATATGAACAGTTATCCTTTGATCCTACCTTGTATGACTATTATCAAGAATTGAATCTACGGTATGATCAATGGTATGAAGAATACCAAGAAAGTCCAAAAATCCAAATCGACGGCGATCAATTCAATTTTGTTGAAGATCCAGAAGCAGCCCAAAAGGTATTAGCGATGGTCGACGAAGCACTGGCAAAAGTGCGCAAATAAAGCAACAGCTGGAGTCCAGCCCATAAAAGTGGGGATTCCAGCTGTTTTCTTTTATAATAGAAGAAAGCGAACATGTAACGTGTGGAGGGAAACCAGTGGAAAAAAAACGATTTTACAATGGCCGTTATGAATGGATTCAAGTGGATCAACAAGACAGTAGCAGTATTGCGCGTTTACAAAGACAGCACCAGTTGACTGATGAGATGTTAACTTACTCATTAGACAAGAATGAACGTGCCCGTGTGGAGTTCGATACTGATGATCAAGCATTGTTGTTGGTGTTCAACGTACCTCAACAAGAAAAGAAAGACAATCATTTTGAAACAAGTCCGATGACGTTTATCTTAAAAAAAGATCGGCTGTTTACTTTTTCTTCGAGAAATACACAATATGTGATTCCGATGATGGAACGGATACTCGTGCAAAATCCTTTGCAAACACCGATTCATTTTCTTTTTAATAGTCTTTTTTTGATCTCAGGAACTTTTTTTCCTTTAGTCGAAGAAGTCAATAGCGATCGCGTGCATCTCAATCAACGGCTGCGGGAAAAGACCACCAATAAAAATTTGTTGGAGATGTCTGACTTGGAGATCGGACTCGTTTATCTGGTTTCGGCAACGAAACAAAATGCCGTTTTATTAGAACAGATCAAAGCTTTGTCGTTCTTTCGTTTAATGGACGACAATGAAAAAGAGCAGTTGGATGATGCACTGATCGAAGCGAAACAAGCCGTTGAAATGACTCAGTTAGCGTTTCAAATTCTGGAACAATTGTCAGGTACGTACAATAATTTGTTGAACAACAACTTGAACGACACGATGAAATTCCTGACTGTTTGGTCGTTGTTGCTGACGGTACCATCGATCGTTACCAGCTTCTTTGGCATGAACGTTCCATTGCCCTTCACGAATACCGTGTTTGGCTGGGGAATC
The DNA here is from genome assembly GCF_040910045.1 of Enterococcus sp. RTP21361st1_A6_RTP21361_211029. Taxonomy (NCBI): domain Bacteria; kingdom Bacillati; phylum Bacillota; class Bacilli; order Lactobacillales; family Enterococcaceae; genus Enterococcus; species Enterococcus sp. RTP21361st1_A6_RTP21361_211029. Next base: position 2,691 of record NZ_JBDGBK010000097.1, read on the forward strand.
GCTCTGCTGATCAGTTTAGTCTTGTCAGGATGGATGTTGATTGCACTCTGGCGCAGAATCAAGTGATGCTTCAGTCAATCACTAGACCTAACCCCGCTGCAATCACTAATGCTTGTTCTTGGTCAACGATCAATCCCCGCAACAATTCTTGCGAAAGAGCGATTTTCTGGAAAGGATTGGTCCGCAGATCCAGCTGATAGAGTTTGGTTCGGAACCAATTACTGTTTGTAAGCTGATTGTGCTGCAACTGGAGATTTTTCCATTGGACTTCGTAAAATTCTGTGTCATTCAGCTGGCACTCTGCAAAGCGGATCGTTTTGAGATTGGTGTTGCTGAAGGAAGCAAAATTGCCGACGCAAGATTCAAATGTACAGTCACGAAAATAACTTTCTGCAAAATTTGTACCGGTCAGCTTGCAGTTTTTGAAGTGTACTTGATGAAAGCTAGCGCCCAAACATTCCATGTTGGAAAAGTCGCAGTTTTCAAAGAAAACATTTTGGCATTCCCAATGCTCTAGTCTTGTCTTTTGCATGGTGACCTTTTTCAAGTGGCACTGTTTTAAAATGAGACCCGTACAAGCGTCATAACTGGCATCAGTTTCTGTAAAAAAAGCTTGTTCAAAAATTTCTTCATCTTCAAGATAAAAATCTTTTGTTTCTGAGTATTCAATAATCGGTAAAAGAGGATCCGGCTGCTTTTTTTTCATTTTGCACCTCAAAATTTTGTTTTTTTAATAGTATACCATGTTTTGAGCGATGCCTTTTGCAGTGCAAAGATGTTTGATGGATAGATTGTGAATTTAATTCAATAGGCTAACTTTAGCTGCTGAAATAGCAAGGTTTTATGAAAAAATAAATACGCTTATATTCACAAGGTTATGAATTGTTTTAAGAAAAATCTTCATTTCAGAAGCATAATTCAAGGATAATTCGGCAATAACCAGTAAAAACTGTCATTTTTTTAACGGTTTGCGAAAATCTTGATAGTTTTTAAATTCACAATGTAGCTATAATGAAACCATAAACAAAAGGGGGAAATTTTTCCATGACAAAAACAGTGATTATTGGTGCGAACCACGCAGGGATTGCCGCAGCAAATACCTTATTAGACAATTACCAAGATCAAGAAGTTGTAATGATCGATCGGAATACAAACCTCAGTTACCTTGGTTGTGGGACTGCATTATGGGTTGGACGTCAAATCGATTCGTATGAAGGCTTATTCTATACAAAACGGGAAGATTTTGAGGCAAAGGGAGCAAAAATCTATATGGAAACAACTGTTGACCATATTGATTTTGAGAAAAAAACGGTTCATGCAGTAACAAAAGATGGTGAAGAAGTGGTAGAAACATATGACAAACTTGTTTTAGCAACAGGTTCAGTACCAATTTCGCCAAAAGTACCTGGTCGTGATTTAGCCAATATTCATTTCTTGAAGAGATTCCAAGATGGCCAATCTGTGGATAAAGAACTAGCAGCTGAAGAAGTAAAAAATGTTGCTGTCATCGGGGCCGGCTATATTGGAGTGGAAATTGCAGAAGCTGCAAAACGTCGTGGTAAAAACGTTCTTTTATTTGATGCCGCTAACCGTGCATTACCAAACTACTATGACAAATGGTTCACGGATGACATGGATCAAAACTTAGCAGAGCATGGGATCGAATTGCACTTTGGTGAATTAGCTCGAGAATACAAAGGAACCGACAAAGTAGAAGCAGTGGTAACGGATAATGGAGAATATCCAGTGGATCTTGTGATCAATGCGATCGGCTTCTTGCCAAACAATACATTAGGCAAAGAGCACTTGGAACTATTTACGAATGGTGCCTACTTGGTAGACCGTCACCAACAAACAAGTGACCCAGATGTTTTTGCGGTTGGAGACTGTGCAACGGTTTATTCAAATGCATTGCAACAAACGACCTACATCGCTTTAGCAACAAATGCCGTTCGCTCAGGGATCGTAGCTGGCCATAACATTGGCGGTACATCATTGGAATCAACTGGGGTCCAAGGATCAAACGGAATCTCAATCTTTGGTTACAACATGGTTTCTACCGGTCTTTCCGTAGAAGCAGCAGAACGTAACGGTGTGAAAGTGAAGTATTCAGATTATGAAGATACGCAAAAACCTGGATTCATGAAAGAAAACGATACCGTGAAAATCCGGATTGTTTACGAAGAAGAATCACGTCGGGTGATTGGTGCCCAAATGGCATCACGTACTTCAGAAATCGCTATGGGAATTCACATGTTCTCATTAGCAATTGAAGAAGGTGTAACCATCGACAAGATGAAATTACTTGATATCTTCTTCTTACCACACTTCAATCAACCATACAACTACATCACAATGGCTGCATTGAAAGCTGAATAATAAATAGCTGAGGGAGCTGTGACAAAAATCTTGTCGCAGCTTCTTTTTTCAAATAAACGATTAGAAGTAGCTTCTTTGGAACCAAGCCGAAACTTCAGGTGGCTGGTCACTTTTGTTAAGCGCTCTTTTTTGAAATAATCATGAAAATCATTGACAAGAACTAAAAAAAGCAGTATACTATAAAAGTTGAGAAATTAAAGCAGAAGCACCCGCTTCTCGCCTGAGTGACTGTATCGCTGGGCAGAATAGGATTCCTACATTTTGTGTATGGAGTACGTGCGGGTTCGTGAAGAACTCGTTTTTTTTATTGTCTGATTTCGAATCGACAAGCTTTTCTTTCTCTCAAAAAACTCGGAGGTGAATGACCATAGCAAAGGATATGATGGTAAACGACGGCATTCGTGCACGTGAATTGCGTTTGATTGATCAAAACGGCGAACAACTTGGTGTAAAGAGTAAAGCTGAAGCATTGCAAATTGCAGAACGAGCAAACCTTGATGTGGTATTGGTGGCACCAAATGCGAAACCACCGGTAGCAAGAATTATGGATTACGGAAAATATCGTTTTGAGCAACAGAAGAAAGACCGTGAAGCTCGTAAAAAACAAAAAGTAATCAACATTAAAGAGGTTCGTTTAAGTCCAACGATCGACGTCAATGATTTCAACACAAAGTTGCGTAATGCACGTAAATTCCTTGAAAAAGGGGACAAAGTAAAAGCTTCGATCCGTTTCAAAGGCCGTGCCATTACCCATAAAGAGATTGGTCAGAAAGTGTTGGATCGTTTGGCTGAAGAAACAGCTGATTTAGCATCCGTTGAACAAAAACCAAAAATGGATGGACGCAGCATGTTCTTAGTATTATCGCCAAAAAATGATAAATAATGACTCACTGAGTTTCAGTTTAAAGTCAGATAACGAAAGATTTTGAGGAGGAAATTAGTTATGCCAAAACAAAAAACACACCGCGGATTAGCAAAACGCGTAAAACGTACTGGCGGCGGCGGATTGAAACGCTTCCGTGCATTTACTAGCCACCGTTTCCACGGTAAAACAAAAAAACAACGTCGTCAATTGCGTAAAGCTTCTATGGTTTCAGCTGGCGATTACAAACGTATCCGTCAACAATTAGCACGCATGAAATAATTGCGTCCCAGGCTTTACAAATTCAAACAACTATCGATTTTCATATTAGGAGGAATTATACATGGCACGTGTTAAAGGTGGAACAGTAACTCGTAAACGTCGTAAAAAAGTGCTAAAATTAGCAAAAGGTTACTACGGTTCTAAACACACTTTATTTAAAACAGCAAAAGAACAAGTAATGAATTCATACAACTACGCATACCGCGATCGTCGTCAAAAGAAACGCGACTTCCGCAAATTGTGGATTGCTCGTATCAACGCAGCGGCTCGTATGAATGGCTTAAGCTACTCAAAATTGATGCACGGTTTGAAATTAGCTGAAATCGACATCAACCGCAAAATGTTAGCTGACTTGGCTGTAAACGATGCAACAGCATTTACTGCATTGGCTGACCAAGCAAAAGACGCTTTAAACAAATAAACTCACGTTGTTCTACAACGATTGAACCCGCTCAATGAGCGGGTTTTTTGTTTCTTCCGCTAAGCAAAATACCAAATTCGCTTGACTAATGGTATAGTAGTCTACAATGAAATCGGATTCCTGTTAAGGCTGGGAGGATATCAAATGAAACTAGTAACGAGGAATGAAGTATTGGAAGAATCAAAGGCAGTCCTAAAAATCATCGCGGGTAATAGTTTGTTGGGATTTGCTTATGCGAAATGGATGAAACCTAATGGGATCATCAATGGTGGTGTCACTAGTATGGCGATGATTTTAGAAAAGGTGACCAATGTACCGATCGTTTATTTGACATCTGGTATTACGACCCTTCTGCTGGTTTTTTGTTGGCTATTTTTAGGAAAAGCCAATTTTTTCAAGTCCATTATCAGCAGTGTTTTTATAATTTATTTTTTGCTCTTTTTTATTATATGAAGATTGATTTTCAAGTAAACCTAATGCTTGATTTCTTATTTGCGAGCTTGTTCATAGCGGTAGGGTACTATTGCTGCATCACGGCTAACGCTTCAACTGTTGGGATGGATGTGATTGCCATGGCTATCAACAAAAAGCGGCCTGATTTTAGTATTGCTCGGGGTATCCGCTATATCAACTTTATGGTATTAATATTAGGATTTTTGACTTATGGCTTCAAATCAGTAGTAATTGGATTACTATTTAGTTTTGTCAATTCTTATCTATTAGATTTTTTGTTGAAAAGAAGCAGTCGGTGATCTATTTGGTGATTCTTGCTTCCTTTCATCCGCAACAAAAACGACAAACTAACAGTATTGATCCAATTCAAATTGGGGTTATTTCATTAATTGACTCGCCTCATAAATCTCTTGTTTATACGGAGATTTATGAGGTGTTTTTTGTTTTTTGTCTATCAACGAATAGAGAGAAACCGTTAAAAATGCGCAATATGACAAAATAAGTTGATTTATTTTGAATTTTGTCTTTTTCATAAACAGGTCAATAAGTGAAAGAGATTTCTCAATCCCAAATCATGTGATTTTTAACACATATTTCAGAAAAAACGAAGTTAAATGTCCTTATTTACTAAAAAAATGCTCAAGTCTGAGATAAAAATCGCTTTTATCCATTCATTTCCAAGCGCAAAATGATAAGAATTACTCCTTTTTTAAAAAGATTACTAAGTAAGAATGAGACTCAAATACTTATTTTTTGAAAGGATTTTGTCAGTTCCTAATAGCAAAAATATCCGATAATCTGTTTAGATAATCTTTGCACTTTTTTAGGAGTGATCTTTATGTAAAACGAAAATGTTGGATTGGTTGTTTAGGCATGTATAGGTTAGGAAAGATTTAAAAAAATATGAAAGAAGGTACAGAAATGAAACGAAAGAAAAAATTAGTTACAAAGTTCGTTGTTGCAACAACTCTTTTCACAGCAGGTAGTTTGGTGGTTCCAGCTGTTTGCACTTTATCTGCCTATGCAGCGACTACAGGTCCTGTTGCAGATAATACTAGCCCTCGTTCCATTACACTTTGGAAATATGAAGTGAAAGATCTATCTGAACTGGGTGATCGTGGTGATGGAGAAAAGGATGATACAGTTACAAAGTAGCCGTTAGCAGGGATCAAATTCCGCATACAACGGGTAACGGCAATCGGTGATGCTGCTTTAACGAATCCATTAGATCAAAAAGAAGGAACCGATTATACGATTGACAACACATTTACTGCTCAAACAGTAACGACAGGAGCAGATGGGTCTGTCAAAGCGAATTTGGGTAGCGGCAATGCGGCAGATGGCATTTATTTAGTTACCGAATTAGAAGATGACCGTGGTGTCTCTCCTGCCGTTGCAAAACCAGCAGATCCATTCTTTGTGCAAGTACCTCAAACGGACCGTGATGATCTAGGCTCATTAATCTATGATGTAGTCGTTCAACCGAAGAACATTATGGAATCTTTGCTTGAACCAGATAAGACCGTTGAAGAAGGAAAAGGTTTCTCCATTAAAGCAGGAAATCATTTCACTTGGGAAGCCAATGCCACTCTTCCAAGCGGACTCTATCAAATTGCAGCGAAAGACATGGTTATTACACCAGTTTATGACAAAGATGGCAATCAAGTTGCGGATATTCCAGTCTCTGCAGGCGACGAAATTTACGCTGACTACTATACGATTCGCGATACATTGAACGAAAAGATTTTGTTGGATGGGTTAACTGTTAATACGAAGACAGATTCCAGTGACTGGGTAGCACTTGAATTTGGCACAGATTATACCGTCTTAGACTAGATAAGCATCATTTCCATTGTTTCGCGCGGGAATGTGCTATACTAGATGCTTGTAATCGCACCAAGAACCGGTGCTTGAAAGAAGGAGCATAAGAAATGAAAAATTTAAAAGTTCAAGACCTGATTGCTGTCGGGATATATACAGCTATTTATTTTTTATTGATGAGTTTTTGTCTGCTGATTTTACGGTTTGTTATTCCAGGATTTCATAATTTATTCATTCCAGCCGTTACAGCACTTTTTTCTGGGGTCATTTATCTATTGATGTTGAATAAAGTACCAAAGTTTGGCGCGATCACCATCATGGGCAGTGTGGTAGGTCTCTTTTTTTTGATTTCAGGTCACTTTCCGCTAGCCTTTATGCCGAATATTTTATGTGCAGTACTGGCAGATACGATTCAGTATAAAAGCAAGTGGAAAGGAAGTCTCAAGACAACTATTAGTTATACCGTATTCAGCTTTGGTTTAATGGGTCCCATCTTGCCATTGTGGTTCATGAAAAATGCGTATATTGATTCGCTAGTTGCTCGTGGAAAAGACCAAAGCTATATTGCAGGGGTCTTTGCTCATACTTCCACAGCGATGCTGGTGATTTGCGGGCTCGCTGTACTGGTTGCTTCGATTGTCGGGATAGGCCTCGGTGCTCGTCTATATCAAAAACATTTCCAACCAACGTTGCATCAAACAAACGGGAGATCGATGTGACTAGGCTCTCACTTGACCCCAGATGCAAATTATTTGTGACATTCTTTGCAAGTGTCACATTGATGATTTCATTGACGTGGACAAAAGAGTTGATTGTGATCAGCTTTTTGTTTATCTTGTTTCTACTTAGCGGTTTCTGGCGAAAGGGATTGTTGTTTTTCGGGCTGTTTCTATTATTGTCTTTGGTAGAAGGTTTTTTTGCAGGGCAAAACAATTCAATAGTAACCACCCTGCTGGATTTCTTTTCCGTAGGGTATCGCCGATTGTTACCGACGATCATGGCAGCCGTATTTGCGATGAGTGGGACGAAAATCAGTGAATGGTTAGCTGCTTTGCAAAAAATCCGCATTCCCTCGTTTTTGCTGGTACCGCTGGCCGTACTGTTTCGATTTTTTCCAACATTGTTGCAAGATGTCAAAAGTATTCGCCAAGCGATGCGCTTTCGCGGAATTGCTTTGAACGGCTGGTCCTATGTAAGACATCCTCTACAGACGGTGGAGTATTTTTTGATTCCTTTATTGATGTCTGCAGAAAATACTGCCACAGAATTGTCAGCGACCGCGTTAGTAAGAGGCCTGTCGGCTAAAAATCCTCATACATCGGTTTATACACTGCGGTTGAAACTTGCTGATTATGTAGTGTTTGGTACTGTGTTACTACTTATTTTTTTGTTTGTAAGGATGTGAAGGAATGATCACCATCGAAAAACTATCTCTTAAACGGGGCACCCAGCAGGTATTGAAAGATGTCTCTTGTCAGATTTTTGCTGGTGAAGTCGTCGTGTTATGCGGTCAAAGCGGTAGCGGTAAGTCAACCTTGTTGAATGTTCTCAATGGCTTGATTCCTGAACTATATCCAGCAGAAATGACGGGGGCTGTTCAAGTGGCAGGGGATTCTTTGCCGACGGAAGACTTTCCCGCCTACGCCAGAAAAATCGGTGTTGTTTTTCAAAATCCCAAAACACAATTTTTTACAACAGATGTTTATTCTGAACTGGCGTTTACAATGGAAAATGCAGGGATAGAGCCAGTAGAAATACGAAAACGGATCAAAGAAGCGGCAGAACAATTTTCTTTGTCAGAATTGTTGGATGCAAGTGTTTTCGAACTGTCTGGTGGCGAAAAGCAGCGAGTAGCAATCGCTTGTGCAACGATGCTTTCTCATGATCTCTTTTTGTTCGATGAACCTTCCAGTAATCTTGATGAAGAAGCACTACAAAAAATTGCCGCAGCGATCCGCCTTTTGAAAGAGCAAGGGAAGACGATCGTCATTGCAGAGCACCGATTGTCCTACTTGACGGGGATTGCGGATCGTTACTTATTACTAGCAGAAGGGCGCTTGGTCACAGAGTATACCAGTGAAGCATTGCTTTCTCATACCCCGCAACAGATTCACAATCTCGGATTAAGGCGGATCAACGAGCCGCAGTTCGAGTTGGCAATCAACGAAACAGAGGGAGCGAGTTTCTCAGCTGATCTGATTGCGACGAATCTCCAAGTCACTTATCGACGCCAACAGCAACCAGCTCTTGATATTGCGAAACTTGTTGTGCCTACGCGACAAGTCGTGGGTTTGATTGGCCCGAACGGTGCTGGCAAATCGACATTGTTTCAAGTGTTCGCTGGCTTAAAAAAATGTTCAGCAGCTCAATTTTGGCTGCATGGTCAACCAATCAATCAAAAACAGTTATTGCGAGAAAGTTTTCTGGTTATGCAAGATGTGAACCTGCAGCTTTTTTTTGAATCTGTCGAAAAAGAATTGTTGGCAAAAGCTGCCAGACCGGAACGTTTTGAACAAGTCGTGACTTTGTTGGAACTAGAGCATTTACTGCGAAGACATCCACAATCTTTGTCCGGTGGCGAAAAGCAGCGAGTCGCGATCGGCAGTGCATTGCTTTCAGGTAAACGCTTGTTGTTTTTCGATGAACCGACTAGCGGATTAGACCTGAAACAAATGGAAGAGGTCGGAAATCTGCTGCAGGAAGTTGCCAAAGAAGTCGATCTGTTAGCCGTGATCAGTCATGATAAAGAGTTTTTGGATGAAACCTGCCCTTACGTGATCCAACTCGAACAGGGAAAGTTAGTTGATACCTATCAGTTAGCGACAAATGGGGGATAAAAGAAAAGCGGAGTGAGCATTGGTTCACTCCGTTTTTGTCTGAACATGAAAAAATCTTCATGATCTTTTTCTTTCAATCCGTTAGGAAGTTTTTACAAAATCCGTTATGATAGAAGCAAAAATAGGAGGAGAGCAGATGGCCTTGAGAATCTTGATAGTGGAAGACGAAGAAAGTTTAGCCAGTTTTATCCAGACTGAGTTGACTTTTGAGGGGTACGACACGGTATGGGCCAAAGATGGCCAAGAGGCATTGACCTTGTTCAATCAGCAAACTGATCTGTTTGATCTGATTTTGTTGGATTGGATGCTGCCAATCTATGATGGCATCACGGTGGCGCGGCGAATTCGCAAAGAAAGCGATATTCCGATTTTGATGATGACAGCCAGAAATCAAACTGCCGATGTCGTGACTGGTCTTGACGTTGGCCTAGATGATTATTTAACGAAGCCCTTTGAAATCGAAGAACTGTTTGCCCGGATTCGCGTGATTGAGCGACGGTTGCAGCGGGAAGCCCAACAGCAAAAGAACCAACAAAATCAGTTGGTGGTAGGCGAGTTGATGATGGACATCGCCAAACACTTGGTCCAGGTTGCCGGAGAGACCATTGAATTGACTCCTAAAGAGTTTGGAATCTTATATGAGTTGATGAAAGAACCAGAAGTAGTCAAAACCAGAGATGAGCTATTGAATGAGATTTGGGGGTATGAATACGATGGTCAAACAAATGTGGTAGATGTTTATATTCGCACCCTTCGCAACAAGCTGGATGTCTGCGGTAAAGGGAAAATGATCGCAACTGTTCGGGGATTAGGCTATGTGTTGAGGACCGCCCATGAAGAATAAGTTCGCCAACCCACGCAGAAAAACTGCCCAGTTTCAATTAACGAGCCGCTTTTCTTTGATTCTATTTGGTCTGTTGATTCTCTTCAATGTATTGTTTATCTTGTTATCCGTAGGGTATTTGTTTGAACATATCGAAAATCGTGCGAGCAATATTCTTGAGGCTATCGAAAACGGGGAAGCTTCAGGGGATGACTGGAATGATCTAGTCAATGCCTATGTTTCGGCAGATGAAGAAGATGCCTTGCAAGTGATCTTAGCTGATGGCAGTGTCATTTTATCAGAAGATGCAGCAGAGATTTTTGCCGAGATCAATCAAGGACGGATCATCCCATTTTTGGAGGGCATCGTCTTTACAGATGATGGTATCTATTATACGAAAACCCAAGAAATCGATAGGGATCAGGTGAAGATCGCCATCAATGGTGAGGACAGTGTGGAATTAGCCTATGGTCTCTTTATGATCAGCAGTTTCTTGAACCTGATCGCTGTAGTCGTTGGCAGTATATTGATTTATTGGAGCGTTGGGAAATGGAGCCGGAAATTAACAGGGATGGCGCAAGAAATTGCTGAAATCGAACAAAGCCAAAAAGGCGAATTGACGATTGTCGAAGAACCAATCGAGATTCGTTCTGTGGCGTTGGCTTTCAATAAACTACTGAAAGAACAGCGTGAGACGATCGCGCGAGAAAAACGGTTTGTTGCCGATGCTTCTCATGAGCTGCGGACACCTTTAGC
>NZ_JBDGBK010000098.1:0-13258 GCF_040910045.1 Enterococcus sp. RTP21361st1_A6_RTP21361_211029
GAGACGGAATAAAAAATATAAATTCCGGTAAAATTTAGAGCAACAGATCATTTTTTTATCGGTATGAATTATTCAGGTATATTTGGATTTTTTTATATTCATAAATTCCTTCACATTCATTCATCTTCTAAATCTATTGGATTTGCTTCCAAATATTCATTTACATGTATAATATTTTCTCTTCCTTTATTTACCAAAGAACTATCTTCTCCTAAAAATTGATTATTAACAAAGCCTATAACCATTGGCATATTCATTCCTGCATATAGTTCTATTTCTTTTCCTTCTAAAATTAATTGAGAAACAACATTGCAAGGAGTGCCTCCCATTAGATCAGCCAGAACTGTAACTTTTTTCAAACCATTAATTGTTTTTTCGAAATTTACTCGAAAATCTTTTGCTGACTCTTCAGGTAATAACCCTACAGTATAAATATCTTTTTGTACTCCCATGATCATATCAACACTTCTCTTTAACTCTTCACAAAATCGTCCATGACTAATTAAAACTAAATGCCCCGCCATCTTTTCACCTCCTCGTATATTATTATTTATTTAACAGAGACATAAAGTCATCTGCTTTGTCACTTGGAACCATTTGCGCAATTAAATGGACACCTTTTTCATTTAATTGATTGAACGTTTCTACATCTTGATCGACAACATTAATTGATTTCGTAATTGATCGAGTCTCAGAAGTTTGTGACATATTTCCAACATTAATCTCTTTTATTGGAACGCCCAATTCTACCAATTTTAATAATCGATCAGGTTTTCGTGCAATAATCAGTAAACGTTGTGAATCATATTTTCCTGCTAAAATGTTTTGCGCCGCTTTTTCAATCGGCAAAATACTTAGTTTCACCCCTGCTGGGGTAGCCAATTTCAATCCGCTTTTTTCAATATCATTTTGAGCCACTTCATCATCCACAACCATAATTCGAGAAATATTCAATTTGGTTGTCCATAAATTGGCTACCTGTCCGTGAATTAAACGTCCATCAATTCTTACTCCAATAATACTCATTGTTCATCCCTCTTTCATTTCTTTATATAATGGTGCTTTTAATAAATTGATTTCTGGTTCATAGGTACCTTCTGTCTCAAAAATAACAATTTCATTCTTACCAACTTTTAGAAAGCCGCTAGAGATATACAGTGAAAGCGTTGGACCTACTTCCCAAAAACGACCTATATTGGTCTGATTAACAAAGACAATTCCTTTACCAAATTTCCTTAAATCAATAAAACAATCACCGATATCCTCTAAAAGAAACTCATATCGATAAAAACTTGGGTGTTGGGGCTGCCATCCTTTTGAATAATCCACAGTTTTACAATTTTCCAAAGGCAATGAATACTGTTGCCAATTTGTAATAAAATGTAAGTCTGCCATTACTCCCGTTCTAATTCCTTTTTTTTGCGTTTCCGCAAAGAGTTTATGTCCATAATTGACACGTCCCATATTTTCAATCAAAATATCCACTTGATTGATTTCTTCTGTCATACTAACTTGTATATCTTCACCTATTTCTGTTTGATATTGGGTAGCTTGTAATTCTTGATTCAAAAATAATTGGCTGCGATCTCTGCCATCAATTACCCGTAATCGTTCTTCCTCTGCATCCCTCTCTATCATTGTTCGGTAAAGTAGATAACCTGTATTTTGTCCCAACTCTTCCATTGTCTTTGGATACTTTGATTGAACCGGTTGACTAATGGTATCTAAAGTCGCGAAAAGACTTACCTTATTCGTCAAAGAAATCTTTTTCTTTTCAATCGTGGGTTTAATGACAGGATCTAGCTGCTTAATCTCTGGATAATTATCATGAATCATTTTCCGCAATGCATAATATTTTTCTGTTGGATTCCCCTGCTCATCTAATGGTGCACCATAATCATAGGAAGTAATTTGCGGTAAATCAATCACTCCTCTTGCTGAACAACCATTCATAAACCCAAAATTCGTTCCTCCATGAAACATATATAAATTAATGCTTCCTTGTTCTAATACCTCTTTTACCGCTTCAGCGAGTTCCTGTGGATCTCGTTGAATAATTGGTTCTTTCCAACGATTAAACCAACCATCCCAAAATTCCATACACATCAGTGGCCAATTTTTATCATATTCTTTAAAAAACTGCTTCATAGAGTTGAAGTTGTCTTTTGCTTTAGAACCAAAATTACCAGTAACCAAAATATCATCTTCAATCATGCTTCCCGCTCGTAAAGTAGCCCTCCACGGTCCATCTGAAGTGAAAAAAGGAACTGTCACTCCTCGCTTAATCATCAAATCTCTTATCGCACGCAAATATTCCTTTTCTTCCCCAAAAGATCCATACTCATTTTCAATTTGAATCATCAATATATTTCCCCCATTATTAAGTTGATGGGGAACAATCCTTTTCATCAAAACATCATAATAATCTGCTACATGCTCCAAATAAGCGATTTCATTCCTTCGGATATGAATCGGTTCACGGAGTAGCCATGACGGAAACCCTCCAAATTCCCATTCAGCACAAATATAAGGCGATGGCCGCACAATAGCATATAATCCTAAGTCTTGAGCGATTGTCAAAAATCTCTCTAAATCCAATATCCCTTCAAAATGAAACTCTCCTTTTTGAGGCTCATGTAAATTCCAAGGAACATATGTCTCTACTGTATTAAATCCTAGTGCTTTTAAATTGTACAAAGAATGTTCCCAATCACATGGGGGAATCCGAAAATAATGAATTGCACCAGATAGTATTTTAAATGTTTTTCCCTTTAATAAAAATTCTTCCTTTATTTCAAATGTAGTCATCTGTTACTTTTCACCTCAATATGTTAATATACTTAGTATATTAATACTTTTGTATTAAAAGTCAACAATTTTTTTTAAGTATGTTAATATAGATGCGAGTAATTTAAAGGGGGAGCTTATAATAAAACCGAAATATCTAGAAATCAAACAGAATCTAAAACAACAAATTGTAACCGGTCAATTTCATAATGGCGACCGATTCTATTCAGAATCAGAAATTATCAAAAAATATAATGTTAGTTCTATAACAGCAATTCGTGCGTTAAAAGAATTAGTTGCCGAGGGGTATATCGTACGTTATCAAGGAATAGGAACTTTCGTTTCACGTGCAAGAAAAGAAAAAATAGTAAAATTTTCTGATATAGAAATATTTTCATTTGACAATGATAAAACACACGTTCTTTCGATTAAACGCGAAAATAAAAAACAAATATTAGATACATTAAAATTATCAACTGATTCATATTATTATCAAATCGAACGAATTAGAGAAGCTAATGAAATACCTTATATCTATCATAAATCTTATTTGCCAGAACAATATATAAATTCTAATTATCCAGAAATTAATTATTACAATTCTATTTACAAACGTTTAAAATCAGACTACAACATTGATTTAAACGAAGAAAACTTTAGGGAAACAAACGAAATTTTATTTCCTGCTCCTAATAGTGTATGTAAACAACTAAAAATAAATGAATCTGAGCCTGTCGTTTTTCAAACCAAATTATCCTGCTTATCTGAAAATAATAAACCTATAGAATATGTTGAAAGTTATAAAAAATGGAATTTCTATAAGATTCAACTCCTATCTAATTAACTACTACTGAATTTGATTTTACTTTGTTCGTTATAGCAATTTTTCATAATTAAACTATATTAAAAAATGAGGTTCTTACTATGAAACATATTTCAGTATTGATCAAACCCGCATCTTCCCTCTGCAATCTTCGCTGCAGCTACTGCTTTTATGCCAATGTCAGTTCCTTGCGAGAAGTCCGCTCATTTGGCAAAATGAAAGAAGAAGTGACAGAGAAAATGATCGAAAATATTTATGCAGACTTAGAAGACGGCGATCAATTAACATTAGCGTTTCAAGGTGGAGAGCCAACGATGGCGGGCCTCAATTATTTTCGTACAGTGATCCGGTTAGTAGCGCAACAACAAAAACAAGTGCAGGTCCATTATGCGATTCAAACGAACGGAACTATCATCAATGAGAAATGGTGTGCTTTTTTGAAAGAACATGATTTTTTAATAGGCCTGTCCATCGATGGCCATCCACTTTATCATGATCTGAATCGGGTTGATCCGAAAGGAAGAGGAACTTTTCAGCGAGTGCTGCAAACAAAACAGCTGTTTGACTACTATGAGATCGACTACAATGTACTTTGTGTCTTGACCAATCCGTTGGCAAAAGAGGCTAAGAAAGTCTTTCGCTTTCTAAAAGAGCAACAAATTGATTTTGTCCAGTTTATTCCTTGTTTAGATGATCTAGATGCAAAAAAAAGAAATAGTTATGCTCTCACACCAAAACGTTTTGCAGGATTTTACCACCAGCTTTTGCAGTTATGGCTGCAAGAATTAGCGGAGGGGCATTATATAAGTATCAAGCTTTTTGATGATCTTTTGAATCTATTGATCAAGCGACAAGTCACTGCCTGCGGGATTTTAGGAAACTGTCAGGTACAATATGTCATTGAAGCAGATGGCAGTGTGTATCCTTGTGATTTTTATGTGCTGGATGAGTATCGCATGGGGTATATTCAAGAACAGACTTTACGTCAGTTATTTGAACAGGACATTGCAAAAACGTTTGTGTGTCAACGGCCCGAAATGCCAAAGAAATGTCTGAGTTGCCCGTTTCAAAAAATGTGTCGTGGCGGCTGCAAACGAATG
This sequence comes from Enterococcus sp. RTP21361st1_A6_RTP21361_211029, assembly GCF_040910045.1. NCBI lineage: Bacteria > Bacillati > Bacillota > Bacilli > Lactobacillales > Enterococcaceae > Enterococcus > Enterococcus sp. RTP21361st1_A6_RTP21361_211029. The sequence continues at coordinate 4,711 of NZ_JBDGBK010000098.1, forward strand.
AAAGATGCCATCTATGTAGATAACACAGGCTATTGTGGTTATCAGCAACTTTTGCAGGAATTTGTACCGCAGATTAATCGGATTTTAGGTTTGTTACAGGGGGTAAGTGTGTGATTGGGTTCATTTATTTTATAGTGATCGTGTTGGCGAATACGGTTGGTGCCGTTTCAGGCATGGGGGGCGGTGTTCTGATCAAACCCATTTTTGATTTTATCGGTGCCCATTCTGTTGCAGCCATCTCGTTTTATTCTACCGTAGCCGTGTTTACCATGTCGCTGGTTTCGACCGCAAGACAGTTGGCTAGTGGACGTAAAATCCATTGGCAAATCGTCCTTTGGGTTTCAGGCGGCGCCGTCTTAGGAGGCATCTTGGGCAATGTCGCTTTTGATCACCTGCTGCTTTTATTTCAGAATGAAGATGAGGTACAAATGATTCAGATCTTTTTGACCGTTGTGACACTGCTGTTTGCTTTCTTTTATACCAAATACGACTGGCCCGGATTCCAACTGAAAAATAACTTCTGGTATTGCTTCTGTGGCCTAGTCCTTGGTTTTCTAGCGAGTCTGCTGGGCATTGGCGGTGGACCGATCAATGTGTCCTTGCTGATGCTGATGTTTGCTTTACCCATCAAAGAAGCCACGGTCTATTCGATTTGTACGATTTTTTTCTCTCAATTGGCGAAAATCGTGACGATTGCTGGGACCACTGGATTTGGCCTCTATGACTTAAAGATTTTGTGGTTTGTGATTCCAGCCGCGATTGTTGGCGGTTTGTTAGGGGCAAAAGTCAGCACTGTCCTCTCACCACAAAAAGTGACGCTGGTCTTCCAGACAGTCATCTTCTTGGTGCTAATCATCAATCTTTATAACGGCTATCAATTACTATAAAAAACGAGTGTTATCAACCACTTATAGAAAACGATTAATTAGTAACTTTAGAAGTACTTTCTCATTAAGAAGCGCTCTTTTTTGTGACTTTTCTGAAACTAGAATAAATACTCTCAATTGCATTAGTAATATGCATGATTTTTCTAATAGCACTGCCTGTTCACCATGTGCAAAGTACCGTTTCCAGACATCTACTAACAAAATAGGCTCTTTGTCAATAAGGACTGATGAGTTGTGCAAAATCGGTTCTATAATATTTTGTGTTGGTGGAAAATCGAAGGCGATTTTCTACTAACACTTTTTCTTCGTTTCAACTCAAAAAGAGACTCACTTTTGGTAAAATTTAGTCGACCAAAACATCACCCTACCAAAGGAGTCGCTCTATGGATAATCATACTAGAAAATTACTCGGATTAACAGATAAACATTTATTTTTTGATGAAGAATGGCTGATTGAAAAAGATCCATAGTTCTCTTGGTTATAAAACACCAATTGAGGTACGCTATGCGGAGGTTGGCGTAGCGAACCCTTGATAATGAGCAAGAATCGGTTACCTTCTGTTCGAGCGGCTTATTTTATTCAAAGTGAGCACGCCGCTAAGAAAACCGATTTGAGGAGGCTCGTTGTCAAGGGCAACTGGATATGGTGTCATAAACAGACCTTATAATTTTTGTCTAGAAAAGTGTTGCCATTCCACCATTCCAGTAATCAATAAATATTTCAATAATAGTCTAGCTATATATAAATAACATTACAAAACCTAAAGAATTATATCTGATAACCTTCCATGTTTTTCATATGATGTTACTCTTTCAACTTTATTATTATCATCGACAAAAACAACCTTAGGTCTATGATCCTTAACCTCATTTTCATTTAATTCACAATATGCCATTAAAATTATTTTATCTCCAGTTGATACACATCTAGCTGCAGCTCCATTCAAGCAAATCATCCCTGTTCCTCTCTCTCCAGCTATTGTATAAGTTTCAAATCTATTTCCATTATTAACATCAACTATTTGTACTTTTTCATATTCATATATTCCTGCTGCTTCTAATAAATCCATATCAACAGTAATACTTCCTACATAATCTAACTCAGCTTGTTCAACTTTAGCTCTATGTATTTTTCCTTTTAACATTGTAACTTTCATTATTATAGCCCCCTATTGTAATTCAAATGTAAAATTATCTATTAATCTTGTTTTTCCTATAAATACTGCTATTGCAACTAAAACTGATTTTTCAATATAATTTACTCTTTGTAATGATAAAGAATCAACAACTTCTACATAATCAATCTTTGCCAAATTATAAGTATTTATATTTTTACTTATTATCTCAATTATTTTTAAGCTATCTCTCTCTCCATTATTTAAGGCTTCCTTAGCTAAAGTTAAAGATTTATTTAAAATAGTAGCTGAAGATCTTTCCTCTAAACTTAAGTATGTGTTTCTAGAACTTTTAGCTAGTCCATCCTCTTCCCTTATAATTGGACACCCTACAACGTCTATATCAATATTAAGGTCCCTAACCATTCTTTTAATTACAGCTAACTGTTGTGCATCCTTTTCTCCAAAATAAGCTCTATCTGCTGGTATTATGTTAAATAATTTACTTACAACAGTGCAAACCCCTCTAAAATGTATTGGCCTACTAGCTCCACATAAACCTTCTGTTAATCCAGTTATATTAACAAAAGTACTTGCATTGTCACAATACATCTCTTCAACTTCAGGATTAAATATTGCTGTTGCTCTACCTCTTGTGCATACTTCTATATCTCTTTCTAAGTCTCTTGGATAACTACCTAAATCTTCATTTTTCCCAAACTGAGTTGGATTTACAAAGATACTTACAACAACTTTATCATTTTCTTTTGATGCTTTTCTAATTAAACTTTCATGACCTTCATGTAAATATCCCATAGTAGGAACTAATCCTACCTTTAAGCCTTGTTTTTTCCACTCTTTTACTTGACTTCTAACATCATTTACTGTTTTAAATATAACCATATTTCTTGACCCTTTTAATATAATTTTTCTAAAACATCATCACTTATTTTAAACCCATGTTCTGGACCTGGAAAAACTCCATCTTTTACTTCCTCTATATATTTTGTAAATGCTTTATTCATCTCTTCTGATAAATTAGCATATTTCTTCACAAATTTAGGGGTAAAATCACTATACATCCCCAACATATCTTGATATACAAGAATTTGTCCATCACACCCTGCACCTGCTCCAATACCAATTGTAGGTATTGATATCTCTTTAGAAATTAACTCTGCAAGCTTAGTTGGAACACATTCTAACACTACAGCGAATGCTCCTGCTTTTTCTACAGCTTTAGCAGCTCTTATTAATTCTTTAGCAGCTTCCTTGTCCTTTCCTTGTACCTTAAATCCTCCAAATGCATTAACAGATTGAGGTGTTAAACCTATATGCGCCATAACAGGTATAGAAGCCTTTACTATAGCCTCTATTTTATCGCATACTTCTATCCCTCCTTCTAGTTTAACAACCTGAGCTCGTCCTTCTTTTATTAATCTTCCTGCATTAACTACTGAATCATATACTGAAGTTTGATAAGACATAAATGGCATATCTGCAACAACTAAAGTGTTCTTAGCTCCTCTTGTAACTGCTCTAGTATGATGAATCATGTCTTCCATTGTTACTGAAAGTGTATCTTCATGTCCTAGACATACCATACCAAGAGAATCTCCTACTAATATTCCATTTATCCCAGCTTCATCAATTATTTTTGCTGTTGAATAGTCATAAGCTGTAAGCATTGTTAATTTTTCATTTCTTAATTTAGATTCTTTAAATGTAACTGCTGTATTTTTCATCTATCTCTCTCCTAACTCTCTCCTAAATACTTTTCTAATTCACTATAATCTCTATTAATATTTTTTAACATAGCTATCTCTAATACATTTTTTGATAATAGCATATATAAAGCTCTGTCTTCATCTGATAAAACTTCACAGTGACCTTTAATTGTTGAAATATCACAACGTTCAACTGGCCCTGTCAAACTTTCTATAATTCCTTTTTCTTTTATATTTCTAATATTAAATTCAATTAATGGATATAAAGCTTCAATTGCCATTTTTTCAGTAAATCCACATTGAATTAGATATGTAACGCTTGTATTAATAAGTCCTAGCACAAGGTTACTAGATACTACTGATGCGGCATGATAAAGAGATTTATTCTCCTTAGATACTATTACAGTACTATTACCTAACTTTTTGAAGAAATCACATAAAAACTTTGCATATTTTTCATCGCCTTCAATTGTTATAAAAGATTTTTTTAATTTTTTGTATGAATTATATTTATCTGATATTGAAAACATAGGATGGACAGAATAACCATAAGCACCATAGTCCTGTATATTTGAAAAGATATCTGAAGATATTGCACCACTGCAATGGCAGATTAATTTGTTTTTGATTTGATAATTTTTAATTTCTTGCCATACCTCCTGAATTTGACCATCAGGAGTCGTAATGAAAATAGTATCATTTTCATCTACTAATTCTCTTAAGTTTAAATATTGTTTACTAGATGTAAAATTCGAAGCTGCTAATGACGAGTCTTCGCTTTTACTATAAAATCCTGTTACTTGTATTTTATGTTCCTGGAAATACTTCCCGAATGAACAACCTACCTTGCCGGCTCCAATAAAACCAACGTTCATAATTATCACCTCCATAAAGAAGTGAGACTACAAGTCCCATTCTTACGATATGAGCTTAAAAATAAAAATTAAATCAAATATACAGTATGGTTTTTTCAAATATCATCCATAGTTAATTTATCATAATATCCCATATTTTAAAATAAAAGATAGCGTAAAATATTTTGTGTAAATAGAAATTTAGGGTAGAAAAAAAAAAAGTCCATTCTGTAAAATTAAAGTTACCACACAGAAATTTTATAGGAGGACTTTCTCATGACTAAATTTACTATAGAAATTATGCAAACACTACTCAATAAAGGGGATTTAGATGAATTATTTCAGGATCATTTAGAGCGAGCGATTAATTCACTTCTACAAGCAGAGCTAACTGCTTTTTTAGATTACGAAAAATATGATCGAAATGGATTCAATTCAGGAAATTCCCGTAACGGGAATTATTCACGTACATTTAAAACAGAATATGGCGAGTTGAATTTAACTATTCCTAGAGATCGGAATGGCGAATTTTCTCAACAAACACTACCAGCATATAAGCGAACCAATGATTCATTAGAAACGACCATTATCCAATTATTTCAAAAAGGCATTACTATGGCTGAAATCTCCAAATTAATTGAAAAAATGTATGATCACCACTATACGCCACAAACAATCTCCAACATGAGTAAATTGGTGGCTGAAGATGTTTTAGCTTTTAAAGAAAGAACGTTAGAAGCCAATTATTCCGTTATATTTATGGATGCGACGCATATCCCTGTGAAGCGACAGACTGTTTCGAAGGAAGCAGTGTATATTACGATTGGTATTCGTTTGGATGGAACCAAAGAAGTTCTTGGGTTTACTATTGCCCCAACTGAGTCTGCTTATATTTGGAAAGAAGTTCTTCAAGATCTTAGAAAACGTGGGTTAGAAGAAGTTTTATTAGTCGTGACAGACGGATTAAGCGGTATTGAAGAAAGTATCCATAGTGTGTATCCGAATGCCCAATTTCAACAATGTTGTGTGCATGTATCTAGAAATATCGCTCATAAAGTTCGTGTTCGAGATCGAAAAGAAATTTGTGAGGATTTCAAATTGGTTTACCAAGCGAATTCAAAAGAAGAGGCATTGGATCACATCGACTTTATGATTAGGAAATGGAAAAAGCAGTATCCAAGAGTCGTCAATTTACTCTTGAATCCTGCCCTATTAACCTTTTATAATTTCCCTCACGCCATCAGACGAACAATTTATTCGACGAACCTGATTGAAGGCTTTAATAAGCAGCTAAAACGATATACTCGAAGAAAAGAACAATTCCCTAATGAAGAATCTCTAGAGAGATTCTTCATTTCTCAATTTAATCAATATAACCAAAAATTTTTAGGTAGAATTCACAAGGGATTTAAAGAAATTCAGGATACATTAGAGTCGATGATTTAACTGTAATTAACAGAATGGATTTTCCATTTACACATAATTCTTGACGCTACCATAATCTAAATAACCATCATATTCATCTACTACTTATATAATTGAGTTTTATTAAACTTTTTAAGTTTCTATTCTATCAAATATTTAAACAATCTCTGCATCCGAAAAGACTACCTCGTATAGTTTTACTAACAATATTTTTATTAGCGTGTTCAAATCCTGATTTCTTGTATCAATTATTTTCTGTTCACTTTCAATAAGAAAAAAGTCTTTACTTCCATGGCTAATAATAAGTCTCTATTTTTCAATAATTATTGCAAAATTATATCTTATTTAAGAAAATATTTTAATTTTAAAGATAAAAAATTCTTCATCCTGCAATACTTTATATTCTATATTGTAATTATTCAGAATATTACTTACAATATATAAACCTAATCCATTACTATTTTCCTTATTTAAATCAAATTTAACATCAAATATTTTATCCATATTCGAAATTTTATTGTTACCGTATGAATTCTCTATATATAACCAATCATTAACTATCCCAATATTAATTACCCCATTTACATCAGTATATTTTACCGCATTACTAATCAAATTAGATAGAATAATCTTTAAAGCTGTTTTTCCTATATAAACATTCTCGTCTAATATATAATTATTGACAGTTATTTTCTTTTGATTTGCTAATATTTCATACTTTTTTAATATGTCTTCTAATGTATCATTTATTTTCAAATATTCTTCATCATTATTCAAATTTTCTATAGAATGAACTGATAATATTTGAGAAATATTTTTTGTTAAACTATCAACGATTTCAATACATTCATTAATATAAATATCTCTTTCTTTATATTTTCCAATATTGTATTTCATGTTTTCCAGTATTATTTTAAGACTAGCAAGAGGGGTTTTAAGTTCATGGGATGCACCTTTAAAAAAGTCATATTTTAACTTTTCTAATTTTAAAATTTCTTTATTTTTAAATTCCAAATCGTCAATTGTTCTTAATAAAGTAGAATACAAATCATTAATTTGTTGTTTTAATTCTCCAACTTCATCATTAGAGCTAACTTTTAAACTCATTTTTTTATCAAGTTTCATCATTTTATCAGTAACAATTTTTATTTCTTGTATATTATTTTTTATTGATTTTGCATAAATTAAAGAAATAATAGCAGAAAATAAAATTGATATTAATAAAGAATATGGTAAAAATTTAAGGCTTAAATCTTTCGCATCTTTTTGCATATCAGCTGTAGAAACAAATTGTAGATTTGTTTTTTTACCATCATTAAGCTTTATTTCTCTTTCTTCAATTATCAAAGAATTACTATCACTTTCTAAATTAACATTTATATTATCTTTGATTTGTATTTCATTCTTATTATTTTTTTCTTTTATGAATACTTTTATTTCACTACTCTTGGAATAAAATTCCAAAGTTTGTTCTATATATTTTATTTCTTTTCCATTCATATTACTAGAAATTTCATTTGCCATATTATGAATCTTTTCTTTTCTCGTCTCCAAATATGTTTTAGGAAAGATAAAAAAAACTAATGAATGAACTAATATAATTATTATTCCAAGAACAGAAAATATTTGTATGAACATTTTTGGAAATATCTTTAATTTTTTCATTTTCTCTCCAATTTATATCCTACATTTCTTATAGTAGTTATACAGTCTAATTGTAATTTTTTTCTAAGTTCTTTTATATATACATCTATTACTCGATCATAAGGAGTTTCTTCGCTATCTTTCCATACATAATCAATAATTTGCATTCTTGTTAACACTTGTCCATTATTATCCAATAAACATTTTAATACTTCTAGTTCTTTTGCATTTACATCTATTTCTTCACCATTTATTTTAGCTGTATAGCTATTAAAATTAACCGATAGATCCTTATATTCAAACTTCTCTAAATGTCCATAATTCTTCTTAATTAAAGAATCTATTCTAGCTTTTAAGACCGGCAATGAAAATGGCTTTTCTACATATCCGTCTACTAAATTAGTAAATGCATCAATTTTATATTCTTCATCACTAAATGCAGTCAAGATTAGAATTGGTAAATTGCTTTTCTTTCTAATTTCTTTCAACACTTCTAAACCATTTATAAAAGGTATCTGAATGTCTAAGATAACCAAATTTATATCGCTATTAAATTTTGACAAGGCTTCTCTTCCATCTTTAGCTTGAATAACAGTATATCCAAATTCTGAAAGATATTCACTTATTCCCTCTCTTATCATATTATCATCTTCAACAGTTAATATTTTCATATATACCTCCACTTAAGCCTATACACTAGATATTATACAGCATATTATGGCTCTATAATATCTAGTGTTGGTGACACCTTCTGTTGCCAATACTTTTTCTTTTTTCTAATAAATGCAAACAGACACCTTGAAATCCTTTAGAATAAAGGGTTCTATAATATTTTGTGTTGGTGGAAAATCGAAGGCGATTTTCTACTAACACTTTTTCTTCGTTTCAACTCAAAA
>NZ_JBDGBK010000099.1:0-12823 GCF_040910045.1 Enterococcus sp. RTP21361st1_A6_RTP21361_211029
TCAAAAGGATATTTTGCCATACAAATAACGACCCCCAAAAGTTAGATTTTTTGGTCTAACTTTTGGGGGTCGCTTCACAGTCCTCTGTTTGGTGCTTCATTTTCAATTATTTGGAAAAGAACGTCCATCAATAAATGTTGTATAGATATGCTCGTCCTCTACTTGCTCTCCTTGAATCGATTTGACGATTTTCTCTGAAGCAATCATTCCCCAACGATGCTTCGAGTAAGAAATTGTCGACAACCGCGGCTGTATAAACGCCCCTAATTCTGTATTGTCAAAACCAATGATGCGGATATCTTCTCCGATTTTTAAGTCTGTTTTACGTACATACTTATAAACCCCGATGGCCATTTCATCGTTTAAGGCAAAGATATCGATTGGTCTTAGCGGATTTTTTGCTAAAATTTCTTCTGCTCCCCGATACCCTGAGGGTTCAGTAAAATCACCAGCTATTACATCATAGGAAATGCCAAATCGGGTAAGCTCTTTGATACTGGCTTCTAACCGTTCTTGACTATCATAACTTTTTTCAGGACCAGCAAGTAAAAAGACATGTTGGCTGCCACCTGAAATCAATTTATCAATAGCCAGTGCCGCACCACCTTTATTATCCAAAAGGACTTGATGGATATTTTCATGATCGAGGATCCGATCTAGTACAACGATTTGATGTCCCCGCTGAGCATACCGCTCAATTTCCTCTGAAGGAAAAGTCCAATCTAAAACGATGGCTCCATCGATCATACGCTCTGGTATAAACAAATGGGATTTTTTGCCGCTGCAAACAATCATTTCGTAACCAAAAGTCTCGAGACTTTTTTTAATCCCGTCTAGCAACTCTCCATAGAAACTCCCCGCGTAGTCTGCGAGGTACACGCCAATGATGTTCGTTTGTCTGCGCTTCAGTGTACGAGCAGCCATGTTCGGAACATAATTCAAGTCACGAGCAATCGCTTGGATACGGGCGCGCGTCTCCTCCGTCACTTTAGGGCTGCCGTTCAAAGCATAGGATACAGTGGAAATAGACACACCGGCTTTTTTAGCAATATCTTTGATCCCTACCATGGCTCCTCCTTTCTATCGATAAATATCGATATGATTTATTTCCTTATTGAACAACGGCAGCACTGCTGATTTGTCTAAACAAAAGGCCCCTTTTCGATAGCTGTTTTCTGCTAGTGTATAGTCTACCGGTTGGCCATTGATCAATACCTGTTCTTTTGACGCTTCGTGAAAATGGATCTTAACCGGTTGATCAAAGACCCGGTAGGTCATCGTTAAGTCAGATAACTCAGTTGGCAAGACAGGATCAAGGAACAAATCATCTGCCATTTCGCGAATGCCCAAGACATTGCTGATCAATTGATTCAAATAGATACCTGGTCCGCTGGAGTACACGCGCCAACCGCCTTTTACACCGACGCTTCCATCTCTAAGTTTACCAAAATTCTCTTGGGCTTCAAGCCTTGTTTTGAAATCGCCGTCAGAGCTGCTGAAATAGACATTGGCTTGTCGCAGTTCTGCATTTGGCACGCGTTCTTGCAACTGAATAGGATTGATGACCCCTAAAGCATGCCAAGTTTCTTCTTTTTGTCCCAATTTGGCCATTGCTTCAGTAAAACGGATGTGGGCATGAACATATTGCAACCCGATTTCCCGACCAAAGTTCGCTGCTTGCTCTGCACGTTTGAAATTCGTACTGACCCCACCATGATAAGCCGCTGGACGATTCATCAAGCGAACGCCATCTGGATGTTGCAAGTGTTCTTTGATGATGCCTAAATGGTGCTCGGCTTCGTCCGGAGAAAGTAATTCACCGATCATGCTTTGCTGCATCGGCAACAATCGGTACTGAATCCCTGTCTTTTTGTCTTCTGGATGGATCATCAATTCCACATGTTCAGGGTCTTCCATATAAACAAATCCTGGGATGGTTCCTGAGGACAAAATGTATTTATCAAAATCTGTACGAATGCCGCTGACGATGGTTTGTAAATGATCAGCATAATTTGGATCATAGTCTTTCAGCTGTGCCGCTAGTTTCTTCATCACTTCATAAGTTAATGCAACTGTCCAACTGCTGGCCATCTGCTTTTTCAATTTGCTATTGTTTGGCTGCAGGGTATCATCCCAGTCCCCATCCCCATAACATGAAAGATACGTACCTTCCAAGAAATTCGCTTCGATATATGCAATCTCTTTCTGTAAATGATCATAAAGAGAAGCAGTTTGACTTGTCTTTAAGAACGTTTCGCGATCTGTATAAGGTATTTGCGTTTCTAAAATCGCGAAGTCCTTCGTTTTTTCCAAGTAATCGCTGACGACTTTCATTGGCCACACAATCACATCTCCATGACTTTCGTCGGCTTTTTGTTTTTCGTAGCGGTCAAACATAAACCATTGCGGCCAATTGCCATCGTCGGCAAATTGATTGGCAAAGAGGTGTTTGATGATCGACGCAACGATCTCTGGACGATTGACTGCTAAGAAAAATTCTGTTGGTCCTTGTGAGACATCTCTGGTCCCCCAAGCAGCACCGCCATACTGTTCCAAACCATGAGGAGACAAATAATGGACCAGCATGTTGTGCGTGTACCACCGAGAGAGCAAATTAAGAGTTTGGACTTCTGCTTGGTCATGGGTCAATTCAAATTGATTCAGCAGTGAATCAATGAACGTCACATATTTTGCTTCTTCTTGCTGCTTAGAAGACGCTTGTTCTCGGTAAGGATCTCCGGTCAACGTTCCCTGAATCTTAAGGGTAACTTCTGACTGATCCGCAAATGTCAGAACAGTTAGTGCGCCATCACTGTTTTCTTGTAAGAACAAGGAATCATCTGTCACATCAAAAGGCTGATCCGCCTGCAGATAATAAGTTAATTCTGGATACGCTTCTTTTACTGGTGACGTAGTCCCGCTTGTGATCACTACTTGCTGCTCTTTTTTCACAACCGCTGTCGGTGCTTCTTCATCTGGTCCCATCAAAAACTGGTTGCTGATGGCCCATGAATAAGCCTTTTTGCTATGGATCATCGTTCGGATCTCACGGCTGTCAAGCAGTGTATACGTCGTGACCGTGATCAAATCATCTGCTGTTTTGTAATACCACGTTGCAGAGTTCAGCCCCATCTCGAACGCAGATGGCATCGTCAATAAGCGCCACGTATCCTGTTCTTTCAAGTAGATCCGCTGTCCTGATCGTTTCATGACATTCAACGCATTACGGCTGTTACTCAATAATTTATTCATTGACGTATTCCCTAGAACGATCTGCGAATTGAAAATACCATACATATAAACCGTCGTACTAAGCAACGGCTGATCTACCACTAGATCACTGCCACTCAGCAATATATGCCCATGAGCCCGTTCCATGGCACTTTCTTTTTCCTTCAACACAACGTGACGGTAGTTTTCGGTAAAAAATGAATACATTTGGCCATCGATTCGTTCCATTGCTTCCTGTTTTGGAAATAGCGCGGAAATATCTGCTTCTGACAAGGTATCTCCAGTCAATGCTGCTCCGAGTTGTTTTGCCGGAAGTAGCTGTGTCGTCAATGACTCAAAAGTCAATTTTTGAAACTGTTCCTTCAGAGAAGGGCGGTCGAATTGCGGACCGGATACTGCTTGTGGCTGATCTGCCTTGACAGCACTATAAAAAATGACTTCTGTTGTTTCGTCAGATAGCTGATAAGACTCGGACTGCAAAGCAATGTAGGCAAATTCATATTGATACACTTCATTCGCTAATGTTTCGTGCGCTAAGGCTTGCGGCAAATTAGTCACCTTGTATGTTCTGCCAAAAAATTGATACCCATCTGTTGAATAACTCCGCAAGGGTTGGAAACTTCCTTGTTCGACTAATGGAAATTTGCCGGATTGCGGTTGATTTTGACGAGAAGAGACGACGATCGTTCCGTTATCCTGAGTCACGTGGTGATCCAGATATTGAGAAACATACGCTTCATTGGACTGAACTGCTCCTTTTAGTGCATTGCCTATATCTTGACCATAAATGATATCTGCTTTTCCAGAACCCGTTAACTGGATTCGCCAAAACCAGCAATCTTCTGCCAGTTGCAAGTCCACTTGATAATGAACGTCCAAAAACTCTCCTGACCAAGACAACTGCTGTTGGGAATACCCAAACTTACTGGCTGAATTAGAACCGACCATCGGTGTCCAACGAATCCCTTCTGATGTATAGACTCGCAGATACAATTGATTCAAACTGCCGTCTACCGGATTGCCATTTAGTTGATTGATCATCATGCCATTGCTATCTATTTCATACAGATCCCCGGTTTTCAAAAACCTCAGGCGTGTCTGATTCTTTTCAAGAGTAATATATTGTGTCATATAAACCTTCCTATCCTTATCTTACGAATTTGAATGTAGCCGTCTGCAGATCGCGACTGTTGCTGCCGACCATGGCTTGGAATGTGCCAGCATCACTGGATGTTTCCTGATTGCTGTGGACGTAACGCAACATATCTTCCGTAATTGAAAAAGTTACTTCTTTGGTTTCCCCTGGTTCTAACCATACTTTTTGGAATCCTTTTAATTCTTTGATTGGTCGGACAACTTCACCAACGAGGTCTCGCAGATATAACTGGACGGTTTCTTCACCAGCAAAGTCGCTATTATTCTTGATCTGAAGGGATACTGTCAGTGTCTCTTCAGCAGACAGTTGTGATTTATCTAAACTTAACTCACTATACTGAGCCTCGTGATAGCTCAAACCGAAACCAAAAGGATATTTTGCATAGTTGGAGACATCCAAATATTTCGAGACATATTTTTCATCAGGTGCACTTTCATAAGGACGACCGGTAGTTTCAGTATTGTAATAAACAGGTACTTGACCGACTGTTTCTGGGAAAGACATACTCAAACGGCCGCTTGGATTGTATTGTCCCCATAAAAGATTTGCTAATGCGTGACCACCTTCTGTTCCAGGGAACCATGCTTCAACGATGGCTTTTGCTTCATCAATGCCTTGAAGATCTAATGGACGACCATTATACAAGGTCACAACGAGTTGCTCATTGACTGCCTGCAATTGTTTGAATAATGCTAACTGCGCTTCAGGCAAGCGAATATCGCTGCGGCTCGCTGCTTCTCCGCTCATCCAGTCTTGTTCACCTAGTGCGAGAACCACTTTATCTGCTTGTTTAGCTAATGTAACAGCTTCATTGATCGCTGCTTCTGTTGGCGCAAAATAATCGAATGGTTCTTTTCCATAAAGAATATTCTCTGAAACTGCTTTGCTCCCTTCGATCAATGAAACGGCTTCTTCTTGTTTCCCTTGCCATGACCATGCACCTAAAATATCTTTAGAGTGAGCCGCTGGTCCAATGATCGCGACCGTCTCCGTTGATTTAAATGGTAAGATGTTCTCATTCTTCAATAAAACCATTGATTTTTGAGCGATTTCTCTCGCGGCTGTTCGATGTTCTTGCGAAAGTACGACCCTAGCTTCAGCAGCTTCATCTGCCCCACGATGAGGATTTTCAAAAAGACCAAGATCATTTTTAAGGGTCAAGATCCGCAATACTGCTTCATCCAATAACTCTTCCGCAACAGCGCCTTCTTCGATCAATTCTTTCAAATAATCGTTGTAGCAAGTCGTCATCATTTCAATATCGACGCCTGCTTTGATCGCTAATTCTGCCGCCTGTTTCTCATCCTCTGCTGCGCCATGGGCAATGATTTCTTTGACCGCACCCCAGTCAGAGATCACTACGCCATCAAAACCAAATTCTTTTCGCAACACATCACGGAACAACCAGCGATTCGCTGTAGCCGGAATCCCATCTACCGTATTAAAGGAAGTCATCACCAATTTTGCCCCAGCTGCTAGTGCGGCTTGGTAGCCTGGTAAGTAACTTTCCCGCAATTGACGCTCAGACATATTGACTGTGTTGTAATCACGACCGCCAATTGCTGCGCCATACGCCGCAAAATGCTTCACACAAGCGGCGACCCGTTCAAAATCATTGGTCAAGTCTTCTCCTTGGTAGCCTTTCACGAAAGCCTCCGCAAGGCGACTGTTCAAGTAGGGATCTTCTCCGGTAGATTCCATCACTCGTCCCCAACGAGGGTCTCGGACTAAGTCCACCATTGGCGAGAACGTCACATGGAGCCCAGACACAGCGGCTTCTCTAGCTGAAATTTCGGCCATTTGTTCCGCAGCATTCAGATCCCACGAACTACCTAGAGCCAATGGAATCGGGAAGATTGTTCGAAACCCATGGATAATATCTGCCATTAGAATCGTCGGGATCTGCAGGCGATTGTTTTTGATGTATTCTTGTTGTACTCGGATCGCTTCTTTGGCACCGGAAACGCCTAGCGTTGTTCCAGCGTTGTTGATGGTTTCTTGGGTCAGTCCCAGATCACTCATCGGTCCGGTTTTTTCTTCCGCTTTGTCTGAATAAAACGCAGCAGCCAGTTGCAATAATTGATCGATTTTTTCATCGATAGTCATTTGTTCAAGTAAGTGCGTCAATTTTGTCTTTTCCATTTTTGTTCCACCTTTATCGTTCATCGAATCGGAGATCTGCTTCCAACGGGAAATGATCGGAAGGAAACCGTCCGTCACAAGAATCCGTCAAACACCCGGTTTTAATGATTCGAAATCCTTTAGTATAAATATAATCAATTTCTTCTAACTGGTTCCATGGGAGTTGATAGTCAAAATTTTGATAGGAACCTCTGGGACCGTAATGTCCTTTTTCATTTTGTTCTTTTGCGTTAACAAAAATCGTTTGCAGGGATTCATGGACGCGTTCAACTGCTTCTGCATTGAGATCCCCCATTAGTAAAACGGGTAAAGCGGCGATTTTATCCGCTAACCGTTCCAAGATGACTTTCATCCCTTCAAAACGGGCGATTTCTGAAATATTGTCCAGATGCGTATCGATGACTAAAAAGTCATGTCCTTTTCTATCTCTTAGTACCGTCCACAAACACAGACGCAAGTATTCCGCTTCTGGATGAATACTTGGCACATCAGGTGTCAGAGATAACCAAAATGAGCCTGAATCTACTTTAGAAAACATCGTCTTCTTATAATAGATCCCGATACCTTCTCCTGTTCCATCGCCGTCTCGTTCAGCAGTTACCGACTCGTAATCAGTCAATCTTGCTAAATCAGCGACTTGCGTCGGCCGGACTTCTTGTACGCACAAAATATCCCAATCATGATAATCGATCAATGCCAATACTTTGTCCGCACGATAAGACCATTGCCACTCTTTATCGTAATCCGTATCCACACGTAAATTGTAAGTTGCCACTTTCATTTCTTCATATCCTTTTTAACAATTTTTGGATCTGTTGCATTTCTTTTCGAATCTGTTTGGCTTCACCGCCGCCATGCCCTTTGTTTAAATACACAGTTAATTGTTTTGGGGTTGAGATTCGATGGTAACTGACAAAAAAATCGGTCATTGGGCAGATAGGATCCTGGCTCCCTACTGAAGCAAAGACAGGGCCAGTGATTTTTGCTGCCAGATTTTTCAAATCATAGTAGGCCATTTGGTAATAGATGGTCTCCTTGCTATCTGGAAAGGTATCAATATATTCTTGCATCACATGATAGCTCCCAGTTCTGCTTTCGATGCGGTGAGAAATATTCGAGTGACTAGGAACATCTGCAAAAGTCGCAAAGATTGGCGTTTCAGCCAGCGCATTGACAATTAATGCAATCCCGCCGCCTTGTGACCCGCCTCTTAAAATCACTCGTTCAGAATCAATCTCCGGCAGCTCTGCTGCGACCTCTAGCAGGCGAAGACTATCTGCAATCATGCGTTTCATATAAAAATCTTCTTTTTTTAAAATTCCTCGACCAAACGGTGCCTCATGTTGCGTCGTTTCATAAGGATGTGTATCTTTCGTACGGCCGCCTTGCCCGCGATTATCGATCACCAAGCAGGCACAATCAATCAATGCCCAGTGGGCAAACTGAAAGGGTTCCTGTAGGTGATTCATATAACCTAAATAATCGATGACGATTGGAAGTTGGCTCTTATTTTTCGGAACTAAAAGATAGCCGTAAATCGTTTCATTGTATAAACTTTGGAAATTGACCTGATAGACATCGATTCCTGTCAGCAATGCTGGTTGTTGCTTTCGTTCAAACGCTAATGGAATCTGTTTGATTTCTTGTTTGACTTGTCGCCAAAAACGGTCGATTTCCTCCTGAGATGGTTCATTTCTAATTGATTTCATTGACGTCACCCTCTTTTGCCCACACCTTATGAAAGAACAGTACTTGCAGATAAGCGAATCCTGAAATACCTAAACATACGAATAAGAAAGAATTGATCTTATTCAGCAATAGAAATACGAATACTGGAATCACTAGCAAGATGATCGCATTTGCGGTACTACTCAACACCGCATAGGCAGTTTCGTGTGCGGTTTGTTTGACTGTGGAAGAAAACAAACAAAACAGTAGGACAAACACCGTCAAGAATAAACCAGCTAAACTGCTGAGTATCACTGCCAA
The DNA here is from genome assembly GCF_040910045.1 of Enterococcus sp. RTP21361st1_A6_RTP21361_211029. Taxonomy (NCBI): domain Bacteria; kingdom Bacillati; phylum Bacillota; class Bacilli; order Lactobacillales; family Enterococcaceae; genus Enterococcus; species Enterococcus sp. RTP21361st1_A6_RTP21361_211029. The sequence goes on from NZ_JBDGBK010000099.1 coordinate 8,519, forward strand.
CACCCCAAGATAAGTGGTGATTCCCATCAATCCATAAATGATCGCCGCGGTGACAGCAACATACCCCACGATGATCCCTTCAAGTACGATTCCACGTTTGATATTTGCTAGAAAAGCTCGACTATACCGTTGCCAAACTGGAACATCTTTTTCTTGGTAAAGCTGATCGATGGTTTGATACAAGGCGATCAAGGCTGGTCCTGTCAGTACAATCGTGACCGCAGGAACAAGGAACAAAAAACTTAATAGGATCATATCCGCGGCAAAGGAAAAGACACGATAGTACCATCCTTCATAAGAGAAAATTTGTTTCATCTCCACTCACCTGCTCCCTTTCTAGTTTCAATCCTACTGATTTCTTGTTGTTTTCTTACTCATCTCTTGTTTATTATCCTTTTGCTAAAGTAGTAAAAAGATCCTTTTACATATACTTTTGTTGGTACATTTCTACATCTGCTCGTCTACACTGCGCTTCGCCTACAGTTGCTTCTAGGCTGGCGCCAAGAAGAACTTGCATGTCTTGCTTTGTAAGCCAATCGCAGTGTTTCAAAGCAAAAAGAGGAAAGGTCGTTGGGTCTCGCTTTCCTCTTTTCATCCTTTCTATAACTGATTATTTAAGTTTTTCGCGGTTTTCTGCCATTTTTTCAGATTTGACTTCTTTGATTGCATCCCAATTGTTGGAATCTAAGAAACTTTCAAAATCAGACAGTGTTGAATCAAACGTTTTTTCATCTTTTGAACGAATCAAGGAGATGACTGTGCTATTTAGTTTTGTTTTGATCGAATTATTGGAACGAGCTTCTGCAGTCCCAGCATCTGGATCTGTGTTCTCAATAACAAAGTGCGGATAAAGTTTTCCTTCACCCCATTCTTGCATTTGGGTTAATGCGCTCTCTGTTTCTACTTTCAATGCATTGACACGGTCATTGTTGAAGTAGTTGAAGCGACTGATACCATATTTCTTGTTGTACCCTTCGTTATCTGTTTTCTCCATTTCTTTTACTTCAGGTAAGTAATCGATTTTGCCTTCGTCATTGTATTCATAAGTGACGCCTTCAACACCGAATTTCGTCAAGATTTGTCCTGGTTCATCGATCAAGTAAGTGAATAGTTGAGTGACTTTTGCTGGATCGACTGCATCTTTTGTGATGTAGTTGATCAACCAGCCTGAGATACCGGTTTGATTCAATGTTGGTTTCCGGCCTGATGTGCTGGCTGGTCCATCAATAGCAATATAGCGAGTATCAGAATTCTTCATAAATTCAGTAAAGTTGCCGCCTTGACCACTAGTTCCTGCAACAAGCATCGTTGCATATTTCCCTTGTTTTACTTTTTCATCATAGGTCGGACCGTCATCTGTAAAGCTGTCATCACTGATGTTGCCTTCACGGTATACTTTGTTGAATGTTTTCAACCAATTGATATATTCTTCATCTAAGTTGCGGTCATAGTAATTACCAGATTCATCTTCTAATGGAACACCTAAGAAGTCTTGTAATTTATCTAAGAAAGGACCTGCTGTGTCACCGACAGTCGTGAAGCCCAGTGGGGTTAGATCAGGATATTTCTCTTTGATTTGATCCATTACTTTGACAAAATTTTCTGGTTTAGAAATGTCTGGTTTGCCAAGTGCTTCATAGACATCTTCACGAATGACGAAGTTATCATTTACCGGAATATTGCCGCTTTCATAATCGGCTGCTGTATTCGAATAGTTTGGATAGCCATATGTTTTGCCATCGTCTAATGCAAACCAATTGAAGGTATCTTCTGTTACGACATTCAATAGGTAAGGATCATATTTTTTCGCTAGATCATTCAATGAGTAAGCCCAGCTATCTGCTTTAGTGGCTGCTTGACTGGTTTTGTCCATCAATGTCACGATGTCTGGCATATCGCCACTTGAAATAAGTGCATTCAACTTCGAGTCGTCTCCGGAAATAAATTCGATATCGATATTTAAATCTTTCTTGATCTGTGCGGTGGTAACATCTTCCCCAAAAGGTAATGCCGTCCAGTCTGAGTTGATGTACCAAGTGATTTTAGTTGGTTCTTTTTTGGTATCAAGTTTCCATGCTGGTGTTTTCTCATCAAGCTCATAACGATCTTTGATCGAAAAATCTGAGCTGCTAGCGTCATCCGAGCTGCCGCCACATGCTGCTAAGCTAAGTAATGCTGTTGCTGCCAATAAACTGCCTAATACTTTTTTCATACTGATCCCTCTTTCTATTCTTTTACCGCACCGGCCATCATACCGCCGATGAAGTGTTTTTGAAGTAATGGATAGATAATCAAAATTGGTACAGTCGTGATAACGATAGTAGCCAATTGCACCCCGCGGGTCGTTGCCTGCACGACAAAGTCGGTACTACCGCTTTCGGTCATCGTGCTTAAGTTGGACTGCACAATGATTTCATAGATCTTCATTTGCAGCGGATAGAGATATTCTTTGGTGATGTACAATTTTGTGGTCATAAAGTCGTTCCATTGTCCGACACCATTGAACAATATGATGGTAGCTAATGCTGGTTTCGTTAATGGTAGGAAAATCTTGTAAAAAATTTGAAATTCGCTGGCCCCATCGATTTTCGCCGATTCTTCCAAAGAAGGAGGAATCTCACGGAAAAAGTTCATCAAGATAACGACGTCATAATAGCTGAATAACGCTGGAATGATATAGACCCAAAATGAATCTAATAACCCTAACGATTTGATCAGCAAATAGGTTGGGATCATCCCCCCGCCGAAGTACATCGTAATGACTCCTAGCGTGGTGTAGATATTCCGGCCGATCAGCCGTGATTTACTGAGTCCGTATGCCACAACGGCACAAAACAGTGTATGTGTCACTGCCCCGATCAATGTTTTCAGTACAGAGATCAAAAATGCCCGTGGGATACTGTCATCGGAAAATACTTTCCGGTAATTCTCCCAAGTAAATCCCCGCGGCCATAAAACGAGACCGTTTTCAGCCAACCCTGAACTAGAAGATACCGATGAGACTAAGATATTCCAGATTGGAATAATGATCAGCAGCGAAAACAGAACGAGGATCACTGTGTTAAAGAAATAAAACCATTTGTTCTCTTGTGTTCTTCTTTTTATCACTTGGTCACCCCTCCTATAAGATAACTGAATTGCCATTGTTCAATTTGCGTGTCACACGATCGGTGATGACTAGAAGAATGACAGAAATGATTGCTATTCCCAAGCCAACCGCTGTTGCATATGAGAAATCGCCTTGTGTCAGACCCATTTTATAAACGAATGAGTTGATGACTTCCGATTTGTTTTGGTTTTGTGAATTCATCAAAACCAATGTCTGGTCTAAATTAGATCCTAAGATGCCGCTCACATTTAGGATCAGATTCAATGAAATGATCGGCGTCAAAAGTGGTAATGTGATTGTCCGAATCTGCGTCAACTTGGTGGCGCCATCGATTCTGGCCGCTTCATAAAAAGTTGGATCGATACGAGACATTCCTGCAAGATATAAAATCGTTCCCCATCCTACTTCTTTCCAAAGGTCAGATAAAACAGCGATCCACCAATATTTATCAGGATCCAACAAATGATTGACACCTTTATCCATCATTCCTAAAGACATCAGGACTTGGTTGATAAACCCATTGGTCGACAACCATGAAATCATCATACCGCCTAGGACAATCCAAGAAAAAAAGTGAGGGATATACGAAACGGTTTGAATAAATTTCTTCAATTTTCCGTCCCGCATCTCAAAAATCATAATGGCGAGAATAATTGGAATCGCAAAGCCTAAGCCTAACTTCATCATACTGATTGCTAACGTATTCCCAACTGCTTCCCAGAAAAAACTGTCGTGTAAAATAATTCGGAAATTCTCTAACCCTACCCATGGTGCAGAGGAAATCGTATCAATGACCGTATAATTCTTAAAAGCAATAATGATTCCATAAATTGGAATATAATTAAATACGATCATGAATGCCACGCCTGGTAGTACCATCCAATGCAGTTGCCGCTGCCGGTATATCTCTTTCAGCTTACTCATACGCAAAAACCCTTTCTGTTATCGTCTCAACGCTCATCCTATCTTTTTCTTTTTAGTGAAACGTTTCTACGAGTTGATTATAAATCGCGCTAGAAAGAAATGCAAGCCTTTACATCATTAAAGTTTTATCATTTTTCATTATCTCATTTTTAATGACTTACATATCCTTTAAAGATATTTTTCACAAACAAAAACCTCAGACTGTAGACAAAGTCCATTTTATGGATGATGTCTACAGTCTTTTCTTTTATAATAGATTTATGAAAACGAAT
>NZ_JBDGBK010000100.1:0-12499 GCF_040910045.1 Enterococcus sp. RTP21361st1_A6_RTP21361_211029
AAATTCGAAACGAAGTAGATAAAAAGCTGTTCCAAGCTCGAGTTACGAGTTTGGAACAGCTTTTGTCTACAGTCTGATTTTTTTCAATATTTTTTTATATTATAGATTAAAAAAACAAAAACACGTGATGTCATTATAGTAGAATTGCTTTTATTTTACAATTTGATTTTACAACTTTACAGATATGTCAGTTAAGTTACAATCATGTTATGTTATTTATTAAATTAGGTTTCATCACAAACTGATCAGCAAATTTAAAAAGAAGTCTCTCTCGATTAAACGCTTTATATGGCTATCTTTAGTTTTCTATAAAAGGATGCATTTTGATAAAAAAACGTTCATTATGTATATAAATGATTAACTTTTTTTTTACTGAACGCCTGTATAAATGGTAAAAAAACGAGACATACTTCACCAAAAAAACGATACCATCTGAAAATTTCCACAGGATATACAAACTATACCATTCATAAAAAAGCTTGGACTTTTTATCCAAAAAAACAAAAATTAAAAGAATCAGTAATTTTATCTCAGTTATTTTTAGGATTATTTTTTTTGCTATTAAGAATAATTTTAATTCACCGATAAAAATAGAAAAGGGTTAAAACCCGGAATAAAGAATTTGGGAGGACGCAACAAATGGATTTTTTCTTGCTGATCGGTATTATTTTAGGATTGATATCTGTGGTGGTTGGAATGATTGTAAAAGGGGCCAATGTGGCTGTCCTAATCAACCCCGCAGCCGCAATCATTATTTTCGTCGGTGTGATCGCAGCCGTTATCAATTCATTTCCCAGCAGTGATATCAAAAAAATCCCGAAAATCTTCGGCGTTCTGCTGAAAAATAAAGAATACGACTTAAAAACAACGATCAATACGATTGTTGAATTGGCCAACCAAGCACGTCGTGATGGTTTATTATCTCTTGGAGGCGCCATCCAAAACTTGGAAGATCCATTTTTAAGAAAAGGTTTAGAAATGGTGGTTGATGGCATTGCTGCCGAACAGATACAAGAAATCATGGAGAATGAGATCTATGGGATAGAAGAACGCCATCGTATTGGCTCGTCTATCTTCAAAACCGCTGGAACTAGCTCTCCAACTTTAGGGGTCTTGGGTGCCGTGATCGGGCTGATTGGGGCGCTAGGCAATCTAGAAGATGTAGAAGCTTTAGGACACATGATCTCAGCTGCCTTCGTGGCAACTCTTTATGGTATTTTCTTCGGTTATGTTCTGTTCATTCCCTTTAGCTCAAGGCTATCCTTGAAATCTGAGCAAGAAGTCCAAATGATGTCGATCATCGTTGAAGGGGTCTTAGCAATCCAAGCCGGACAATCGCCAAAAAGCATTGAGAAGAAATTATATAGCTTGATCGATCCTAAAAAACGGGAAGAACAATTATAAAGGATGAACCGATATGAAGCGAAAAAAGAAACATGAAGAACACGTAGACGAAGCGTGGCTTTTGCCTTACTCAGATATGTTGACCTTACTGCTGGCTTTATTCATTGTCATGTTTGCTATGGCGAAAGTCGATGATGAGAAATTTCAAGAAATCAGAAGTGAATTTGGCACCATCCTTTCTAGTCACCATAGCAGCTCCTCTGTGATCGGATCCGTGATCGATATGGGGGAGACTAATACGGAAAAAAAAGCACCCACATCTACGGAAGCACAAGCACAGGAAGCCTCTGTACGGACTCAACTGGAAAATCAACAATTGCAAAAAATCAGCGATCAGCTATCACAAGAATTAGCTTCTTCAGGCCTAAAAGATCAAACAGAAGTTCGCTTAGAATCTGATGGGCTCCATATCACTTTGGCTAGCAGTATCCTGTTTACATCGGGCAGTGCTGAGATCACAGCCACCACTCGGCAGTCACTGGATTTGCTCTCTGACTCACTGAAAAAACTAAAAACCAACAAAATAGTGATTGCAGGTCATACCGATAACGTACCGGAAAAAGGCAATGGCCGATACCAATCCAACTGGGATCTCAGTTCGGCCCGTGCCATTAACGTTATGGAGTATTTCATCAGTAAAGGGGCCGTCTTAGAAAAGAATGCCGCAATTCAAGCCTTTGCTGATACGGAACCCAAAGCTGATAATAACACCCCGCAAGGCCGCTCGGAAAATCGTCGTGTAGAGATGATCATCCAGCGGACAGAAATGGCTCACTAACCAGCAATAATTGTTTATAAACATCTTCATGAAAAGCCAAGACTGCTGACATCAGTCTTGGCTTTTTTTGTAGCATCTTCTTTGATAGTAAAAAAACATTCGCCAGCTATGCTTTCGAATAGCTGATGAATGTTTTCTTCTTGTTCTATTTTTCCACTTCAAATCGATTAGTCAATCGCTTCAATTCTTCCGCGATGTCTCTTAGGTCTGCCACATGGTTGGTGAATTCATCCATGGTAGCTAAAACTTCTTCCGCGTTTGCGGAAACCTCTTGTGTACCAGCGGCATTTTCTTCCGTTGATGCAGAAATATTTTCTAAGTTTTCCAACACACTATTTTGAATGTTTTCAATACGTGCACTTGCTTCTTCAATATGATGAATACCTTCAATCATATAACTGCTGCGTTGAAATACTTCTTTTGAAGACGAAATTGCTTCTTTAATTAAGTTGGTTTGTCGTACGCCACCTTTTACAGAAGCTGACGTCTGTTTGACCATTTGACTAGATTGCTCACGAATTTCTTCAATAATCGCTTCGATTTCTTTGGTAGAAGCTTTACTTTGCTCCGCCAATTTACGGATTTCAGCAGCAACAACTGCAAACCCTTTACCGGACTCTCCCGCGCTGGCTGCCTCAATTGAAGCATTCAAAGCTAACAAGTTTGTTTGGTAAGAAATATCGTTGATGACCCCAATGATTGAATTGATGTTTTGGATACTATCATTCATTCCCGTCATGTTTGACATTAAGCGTTCCATCTGTGCCAATTCTTGACGCCAGCTGTCATCGACTTGATCCATGATCGTTAAGTTTTCTTGATTAATCTTCGTGGATTCTTGCGACTTGCTGCTCATTCCGCCAACGTTATCTCGTAATTCTTTAATTACTTGCGTAAGATTTTGCATTTGCGACACACTATATTCTGTTTCCTGAGCTTGTGCACCGGTAACTTCTGCAATACCCGTGATGGTTTGAGAGACTTCTTCTGTCGCAATATTGGTTTGTTTTGAAAGTTCCAATAAAGAATCGGACATTTCTGCGACACTACTACTTTCTTTTTGCACTTTTTGGATCAATGCGCCAGTGCCTTCGATCATCACATTATAATTGTCTGCCATTTGCTGAATCTCATTCCCAGTTTTATCTGGATAAACGACTCGACGGGCTAACTGGTCCCAAGTCCATTTTTCGCCTTTAACTCTTTTAGACTGGCTCATCTTCTCTAGTTTGCCTTCACCGACTTTTCTAAAGTAGTGATTGAAACAATCGATGATCGCTGCTACTATTTTAATGGCCGCATAGGAAACAAGTCCTACAAATAGCAACATCAGGATTGTGACGATGATCGTCGTGCGGACTAACGCTCCTAACTCTTTATCTAAATCACTGGCTTTGACTTCGGAATAAGCCCAAACATTGGAATCAGCAGATTTGTCGTACAACACATCGTTGACTTTATTTGAGTCGCCCAAACCGACCTTACCATTAGGATCTTTTGCTTCTTTGATCTTTTGGAATACTTCTTCTTCTTTGATATTCTTACCGATTTGTTTCGTGTTCTTTGAAGTGACAATGATCCCAGATTCTGAAACTAATGTAATATTTCCTGTTCGTCCAACGGTAAAGTCAGACAAAATGTCTTGAATGCTTTCATATGAAACATCTACACTCAAAACCCCTACTTGATTATGGGAATTCTTAATCATAATGGAGGCTGATGTCACAAATTGGTTCGTTACCGTATCCAAATATGGGTCTGTCCAATATACTTCTCCTTCGGCTTTAACGGCCCCCTTGTACCAAGGACGAGTCGTTGGTTTGTAATCATCTGGCAAAGGGTTGAAGGTCACATACTCATCATCTTCCGTTCCAAATGTCACTTCTAGAAAGCTATTGGTTCCAGCAATTGCTAAAGAAAGATCTGAGCGGATACGTGCCATACTAAATTCTGTTTTCATGGATGGCAGTTCAGCCATTGACTTCAATTTTCTTTCCGTCGATTGACGTAAGCTTTTTTCTTCCGCCAAAATCAAATTAACGGCACTTTCTTTATTCAAATCATTTCGTTGAATCAATAAATCCTTTGTGGTCAAATAAGAACTTGTCAGCATGACAATGATCGGGATCCCCGCAACCAAAATCAAGGTGACCATCACATAAATTCCTATCGTTTTTTTCCTTTTTTTCACAAATGTGCCACTCCTTCATTTACAATTTCACACTATCCAATGAAGACTCGTCTGAAGACGACCCTCAGTAAAGATAATCGGTCATTTCACCGAACTATTAAGAGCGTTCATTAGTAGAAAATGCAGCCATTGCTTTTCCACCATACAAATAACACTGAACCGAAATCGTCCTGTAGGAGAAACCACTCAAAACAATAGCTAAAAACCTTGTAGAATCAACTAAAAAACCATACGGTGATACCGCGTGGTTTAGTTAAACGAGCACAATAAGAATTTCCATAGAATCAAAAAACAACGATATATTTTTTCAACAGCCAAAGGTGGGCTTTTAGAACGATAGTAATAGACTCTTTTAGAAAACCGGTATACTGAAGATCAAATTACTTGAGAATGTTCGAGCTATTCATAAATTAACAGTTTAGAAAAACAGACAATTCGTTGATAATGACCGCATGTTAACAACTTCATTGCAGACTCCACTCAAGTAGCAATATAGATGGTCAGAGTATAAGCAATTATGATGCAGACTGAGCAATTGCTAACCATGCCGCTGGAATCCGATATGGAGAGCATGAAACATAATCAACACCAATAGCCCGCAAGAATGCAATAGATTGTGGATCACCGCCTACTTCACCGCAAACACCAATCGCTTTTCCCTTCGTTTGCTGACGAATCGAAGCCACCGCTTGTTCCATTAGTTGTCCTACTCCCGATTTATCAAGATGTTGATACGGATCCTCAGACAGGATTCCTTTATCTAAATAGCGTTGAATAAAACCAGCAGCATCGTCCCGTGAAAATCCAAAAGTCATTTGCGTCAGGTCATTGGTCCCAAAACTGAAAAAATCAGCTAGCGGAGCTAATTCTTTTGTTAATAAACATGCTCTTGGTGTTTCTAGCATCATCCCAATCTTGAAAGGTACTTCTTTCTGATAGTGGGCAAAAATTTGCCGAATGTACGTTTCAAGACGTTCTCTCAAAACGCGCATTTCTTCCGGAATACTGATCAAAGGCAGCATAATCTCAGGATAAACAACACTTCCTGCTTCAGAAGCTTGTAGTGCCGCTTCGATAATTGCAGCTGTCTGCATCTCATAAATCTCAGGATAAGTAATTCCTAGACGGCTTCCTCGATGCCCCATCATCGGATTTACTTCTTGTAGATCATGGATTCGTTGCTTGATTTTTTCTAGAGAATAGCCGCTGCGCTTGGCCATTTCTTCATATTCTTGTGGTCGCGGTAAAAATTCATGCAACGGCGGATCCAACAAACGAATGACGCATTTCTGTTCTTTTGTCTGCAGTAATAACTCCTTGAAGTCATTTAACTGAAACGTTTTCAGCTGAGACAAAGCTACTTGTCTTTCTTCGGTCGTTTCAGCTAAAATCACTTGCCGCATCGGCCAGATTCGAGCTTCACCAAAAAACATATGCTCCGTTCGCGCTAGCCCGATACCTGCTGCTCCAAAAGAAGCTGCTGTCTTGATTTCTTCGATAGTTTCCGCATTTGCACGTACCACTAAGTCTGCTCTCTCTTTAGACCAGTCTAAAATCGTCTGCAGCAAACCAAAATCTTGCGAGGCAACCAGTGATAGCGCCCCTTGATACAGATTGCCTGTCGTCCCATCCACTGATAGATAGTCTCCTTCTTGAATGATTACTTCACCACATCGAGCTTGTTTCAAAAATGAATCGACAGCTAACTGATCACAACCTGCCACACAACATACTCCTAGTCCTCGGGCAACGACTGCCGCATGAGAAGTCATGCCGCCTCGAGAAGTCACGATGGCTTCACTAACGACCATCCCGTCAATGTCTTCCGGTGAAGTCTCTTGTCGCAATAATATGACTTTTTCTCCCGCTTGGTGTGCACTAACCGCTGCTTCTGCCGAAAAGTAAACACGACCTACCGCTGCACCGGGACTAGCAGGCAATCCTTGACCAAGAGGAGAAGCTTTCGCAAGAGATTCCGGAGAAAAGATAGGATGCAGCAACTGATCCAGCATGTCTGGTGTCAACCGATGCAGTGCTGTTTTCTTCGTGATCTTTCCTTCAGAAACTAGATCGATAGCAATCTGTACAGCTGCTTTGGCCGTCCGCTTCCCATTACGAGTCTGTAAAACAAATAATCGCCCTTCTTCAATGGTAAATTCGATATCTTGCATATCTTTGTAATGATTTTCCAGTAACTCGGCAATCGCCGAAAACTGCGCGTGGATTTCTGGTTGTGTTTTGGCTAAATCACTAATCGGTCTTGGCGTACGAACCCCCGCGACAACATCTTCTCCTTGTGCACAAGCGAGAAATTCACCAAATAATCCTCTGTGTCCTGTCGTCGGATCGCGAGTAAAAGCAACGCCAGTTCCACTTGCAGCACCACTATTGCCAAAAACCATTTCCTGAACAGTCACGGCTGTTCCTAGATCATGAGCAATTTTGTGGATTTTACGGTAAGTGATAGCCCGGGGATTATTCCACGAACGAAACACAGCTTGAACGGCTGATAATAATTGTTCCAGCGGATCTTGAGGGAATCGTTCTTGCGTATGTTCCATATAAATACTTTTGAAAACCTCGCAAATCTCTTGCCAGTCTGGAGCGACCATTGATTGGTCAGAAGGATATCCCTTTTTATGTTTATAGGTCGTTAAATAGGATTCAAAATGACTCTTATCGATCCCTTTAACAACATCCCCATACATTTGGATAAGGCGACGGTAGCAATCATAGGCAAATGTAGGATTCTTTGTATTCGCTGCCAGCGCCTGTACCGTTTGATCAGTTAACCCCAAGTTGAGAATCGTATCCATCATCCCCGGCATGGAATACTTTGCCCCACTGCGAACAGAAACCAGTAATGGCTGCTGGTTTCCGCCAAAAGACTTGTGGGTTCGTTCTTCCAATGTAGCTACTGCTCGAATAATTTCTTCTACCAACGGCTGTGTAAGTTGCTGGTTTTCTAAAAATTGTCGGCAAACATCTGTTGTAACAATAAATCCCGCAGGAACAGGCAACCCGATACTGGTCATTTCAGCTAAATTTGCTCCTTTCCCCCCTAGTAATTCTTTTTGATCTTTCGTACCTTCTGAGAACCAAACGATATTCTTCATTTTTTTCCGCCTTCCTAATGTGATATACTATTAAGCTTAAAACGAAGTATATAGCGTACACTATTGATTCGTCAAGAAGAAATTTTTAAGAAAAATTCGCGCCAAAATCCTTTATTGCATTTTTCACGCGGAAAATATATAATAAATAGCATATCACATTTATTTAAAGAAGGTGACACATTGGAATTGACAAAGCGACAACTTAAAATCATTGAAATCGTAAAAGACAATCAACCTATCAGTGGTGAAACCATCGCAAAAAAACTAGGATTCAGCCGTGCTACTTTGCGCAATGATCTCTCTATCCTGACAATGACTGGATTACTCGATGCCCGGCCCAAGGTCGGTTATTTTTATACCGGACAGACCGTAGAACCGCTGTTGTTTGATAAGCTATACCATGCAAAAGTAGCAGAGATTATGATCCCACCGTTAATGATTGAGCAATCCGTTTCGGTATATGATGCTGTGACAACCCTATTCATGTATGATGTCGGGTCTCTTTATGTGAAAAATGCAGAAGAGGAACTAATTGGTGTTCTATCCCGCAAAGACCTTCTGCGCTTCGCTATCAGCAATTCAGCAGCAGAAAAAACACCGGTGGCAATGATCATGACGCGAATGCCGAATATCGTCACGATTACTGCCGACCAAACTATTTTGACTGCAGGTACCTTATTAGCTAGGCATGAAATAGATACACTCCCTGTTGTTGATGCTGAGAATCCAAAAAAAGTCATTGGTAAAATAACCAAGTCTAAAATTATGAACTACTATATCCAAGCAGGCAATGCGATCGAAAACAATCAATTCTAAGGAGAGAAAAAAATGAAGAATGTTCGACTATATTTGATTTCAGATTCCGTTGGTGAAACAGCACAAAAATTGATTAGTGCCGTTTCCGCACAATTTCCTACGATCGATCTATCCGATATTCAACTGTATCCTTTTACAAATGATGAAGAGAGCTTATTGGAAATCTTACAAGATGCTTTACTGGATAAATCGATTGTTGTGACGACGCTTGTTAACAAAGATTTAGTGAAATTTGTCGAAGCCTTTGCTAAACGCACCGGTCTTCAACATGTCGATTTCATGACGCCATTGATCTCAGTAATCGAAGCAACCGTCGGGCTACAAGCAGTTCAGGAACCTGGCGCAATCCATCGTTTAAATCAAGAATACTTCAGTCGTGTTGCTGCAATGGAGTTTGCAGTGAAGTATGATGACGGCAAGGATCCTCGTGGTTTTCTCGATGCTGACATCGTATTGCTCGGTGTTTCCCGTACTTCCAAGACACCGTTAAGTCTATATATGGCTAATCGTGGTTACAAAGTGGCTAATCTGCCTTTAATACCTGAGGTCGCTTTACCCAAAGAGATCAATCAAATCGATCCCAAAAAAATGATCGGGCTCACTACAAATTCTGACTCACTCGTCGAAATACGCCGTTCTCGACTGGCTTCATTAGGGTTGAAAGAAACTACTAACTACACAGAACCAAGCCGGATCGATGATGAACTAGCCTATGCGAATCAATTATTCCAACAGCTAGGAATCAATGTAATCGATGTCAGCAAACGGTCGATCGAAGAAAGTTCGATGTTGATCGAAGAATTTTACAAAAATAATGCCTATGCACACTGAAGATCAATTAAATGATTTCATTGAGATTATCAATTTAGAGGCGATCCAGCAGTTACCTAAAGCAACCGAACACTTTGTCAGTGATCTGCACGGTGAATATGAAGCTTTTGATCATATCTTGCGCAATGGTTCAGGCAGCATTCGGGAAAAAGTCGAAACATTGTTTCAATACTCACTGACAGCTGCTGAGAAGACCGAGCTATGTTTTTTGATTTACTATCCAAAAGAAGTATTGCAAGAAAAAGACTATCCGCATGAGGATTGGATCCAATTAATGACTCAACTGGTCAAAGTGGCTCGTTTTACTTCCAGCAAATATACGCGGTCCAAAGTTCGAAAAGCTTTACCAAAACAATTTGCTTATATTTTAGAAGAATTGCTGTATCAATATGACTCGGACTTCAACAAAGAAGCCTATTATAAAGCGATTTTTGATAAGATCATCGACTTATCCTTAGCGCCTCTATTTTGTGAACAGCTAGCATTTTTGATTCAGCGTTTTGTCGTTGATCACCTACATGTTATTGGGGATATTTATGACCGGGGACCCGCACCTGATAAAATCATCGACCGGCTCATGGCGCTTCCTTCTTTGGATATCCAATTAGGGAACCATGATATTTTGTGGATCGGGAGTTACTGCGGTTCTTTCCCTTGTTTGGCAAGTACCATACGGATCGCTGCACGGTATGGAAATTTAGCATTGTTGAAAGAAGGCTATGGCATCGACCTCTCTAAAGCCATAGCATTTAGTCGTAAACATTATCAAGAAAATAAGGGGTTTTATCCTAAGAAAACTGTTGATGATCTTTCCGAAGAGGAAATTCACGACGCCATGCTTCTCCAGCAAGCCTTTGCAATCATTCAATTCAAGGTAGAGGCCGCTGTGATCAAACGACGCCCCGAATTTCAATTAGCGGATCGTTTGCTATTGGGTAAAATCACAAAGGATTTGCAGATTCAGCTAGAGGATCACTTTGAGCCTCTGATCCATGCTTGCTTTCAATTGGTTGATCCCGAAGCACCCTATCTTTTGACTGATGAAGAGCAAAAAGTACTGGAGGATCTTCTCAAACAATTTCAATCCTCCGAAAGGTTAGCAACCCATGTACGTTTTCTAGTAGAAAAAGGCACGATCTATCAAATTTATAATGGCAATCTACTGTACCACGGTTGCATCCCCTGTCATCCTGATGGTCGCTTCCTTTCAGTGTCCTTTGGAAAAACCTCTTATCAGGGCAAAGCATTGATGGATTTCTTTCAAGAATGTGTAAAACAGAGTTTCGCAACACCAGAAAGGACCGACGATCTGGCGACCGATGTCCTTTGGTATCTCTGGTGCGGAGAAGGGTCTTCTCTTTTCGGTAAAAAATCCATGAAAACCTTCGAGCGCTATTTCATCAGTAATAAACACACGCATATTGAAGAAAAAAACGCCTACTATACCCTAAGAGAAAAAGAAGCATTTTGCCGTCGCTTATTCGCTGCGTTTGGATTAGACTCGACAGGACACATCATTAACGGCCACACACCAGTAAAAGTGAAAAAAGGAGAGACGCCAATCAAAGCCAATGGGCACCTACTGGTAATTGACGGTGGCTTATCCCGCTCCTATCAGGAAGTTACCGGTATCGCCGGTTACACATTGTTATCCAATTCTTTTGGGATGACACTTGCTGCTCACCAACCATTTACAGATCGTCAGACAGCAATCAAGGAGCGGAAGGATCTAATGACGCAAAAGAAAATCATCCTCCGCCAAACCAAACGAATCACTGTACGGCAAACGGATATTGGGAAGCAACTACAAGCAGAAAGTGCTAGTTTGTTCGCAAAAAATAATCCTATCAATAACTGAGACATTCAGTTTACTGATAGGATTATTTTTGATTTCTAAGTAACTTTCTGATTTATTTTTCAGATATCTTTGGAGCTATGAAAAGATTTCAACTTCTCTAATGCTTGTAAAACAAAAATCAGCACTAAAATCGCCAGCGCCAAAAACAACGTCTCCAGTCCTTTTCCTTGTGCCAACAATAACTCACGTAAAATCGCCGTGATACTGATTAGAATCAGATAACGAACAGGAATATGATGTCCTTCTTTTACATACCGCAATAACATCAAAATGATTTCAAGTAAAATAAATAGTGTAGCAATCTCTTCAATCAAAAAGGATAGATCACTGACTTTTGTCAAAGGAATGACATAAGTAACGATTTTATAAATTGCTTCTGCCATCACAACCAATACCAATACAACTAAAATTGCTAACATAATATCGACAACAGCACTGATCAGCTTTTCAAAGTTTTTAAAATATTTGCCCATAGCGCGCCCCCTTTTCACCTCATTATAAGCGAATTTAATGAAATTACTTTGTGATATGCTTGAAAAAGATGCTTTTTTATTGCACAAAATAATCACTCAATACTTCAGCAAATAGATGAATAGTCGTAAGGGATTCGCTGGTTTAAAACTCTGACTATCTTAGCCGAAGCGCTTATCTAAAAAAGGCATCAAATGGTTCTTCTAAAAGAAGTTTTAATGGTTCTGATCCATCCGCAGCATTGGCCGGATCATTACTATCAATCGGTGTATCACCAGCTTCTGTGCTCTCTTCACTTTCGTCAGAAGTAGTTGTGCCTGTACTGCTTGAACTGCTAGATGAAGAGGTTGAACTACTCGTACTTGAGCTGCTGCTAGAGGAGCTCGTCGTTTCGGATGTACTAGTCGTAGTATCAGAATTTGCTGATCCATTATTGGAAGTGCTAGATGCTGTATCTGTCTCCTTCACTACTGCTTCACTACTGTCAGCTATACTTTCTGATTCTGTAGACGGAATGGCCGATGAATCTTCATTTGATTTTGTTCCACTGGTCTGTGCAGTTGTTTCGGAGTAGGAACTGACCCGTGCTTCATAAAAAGTTTCACTGGTTGTTTCCGTTTCAGACGTACTTGTTTCGGCAACCTGCACTGGTGCTTCAGAAGATGGCTCCGAAGAATTGCGCTGGAACGGGGCCGCAACAAAAGCATTTACGTCTTGATCAATTGCCATACTCAACATAATCGTGACAAAACAACTAACGAGTGCTGACTGCAAATTAAATTTCAACTTCATTGCTATCCCTCACCTTCTCTTTATATGAAGTACCGTGCATTTTTTTGAAGAAATGGTTTTCTCCATCTATTATACAAAAAAAAGAAACGAGCAACAAATTAAGAATTCGTTGCAGCAATTGTCCCGTATTTTACAAGCTTAACATCTGAAATACAAAGAAATAACGGTTCTGTTGCAAAGTTTTAAATAAAGAATAAAATCCCTTACGGTATCTATGATTTAAGTTGGGATTCCCAATAATA
>NZ_JBDGBK010000101.1:0-12478 GCF_040910045.1 Enterococcus sp. RTP21361st1_A6_RTP21361_211029
ATTTTTACGTAGTCGTGTAGCAGCTTACTTTGCAGAATTCACATTCCCGCAAGTAACGGAAAGCACGGAAATCAAATTAGCTGAGTTAGGGAATGATGCTGGTGTGATCGGCGCTGCGTCATTAGCATTACAATTTGCAAAGTAGAGAGGAATAGGTAAGATGTCTGTTTGGAACTGGATTAATATTATTTTAGGATTGATTTTATTGGCAATCGCATTGAATTGGGCGTACTTCCAAATTATGGGAAGACGATCAGCCAAAATCATTTCCGAAGAAGAATTTAAAAATGGCATGAAAAAAGCACAAGTGATTGATGTGCGGGAGAAAAACGAGTTCGATGCCGGTCATATCTTAGGTGCACGAAATATCCCATTTACGGTATTAACCAATTCGTTTAGCGCATTTCGGAAAGATCAGCCCATCTACTTATATGATACCCGTAAATCTCTAAGTATCCGTGCTGCGAATAAACTTCGCAAAGAAGGGTTTAAAGAAATTTACATTCTAAAAGAAGGCTATGAAGGCTGGAGCGGAAAAACGAAAAAGAAAACTAGTTAATCAATCAAAAGACTGAGATCAATGATCAAACAAGATGTTCCTAAGAGGCGCGAGAATGAATCGTTAGAAACCATTCAGCAGCTGTAACTGAGAATCTTGTCATCATGGACTCGGTCTTTTTTTTTTGAAAGAATGTGTTAAGGTAGATTCAAAGGAGTGGAAGGAAATGATTAAAGTAAAACGTGTATACGAGGCTGCAGCACCCACAGATGGTTATCGGGTCCTTGTTGATCGAATCTGGCCAAGAGGCGTCAAAAAAGAAGTGGCGGCGATTGATTCTTGGTTGAAAGAGGTTGCACCTAGTACGGAATTGCGTAAATGGTTTGGTCATGATCCAGAGCGCTTTGATGCGTTTTGTCAAAGATACCTAGCAGAACTAAAAAAGAAGCCAGCCGATGATGCCTTTAGTGCATTGCAGCAAATAGTAAAAGACCATAAAACCGTGACATTGGTTTATGGTGCAAAAGATGAAACACATAATCAAGCGGTTGTATTAGCTGAAGAATTGAAAAAACTGCCATTGAAGTAAAATCTTCAATGGCAGTTTTTGTATTAACGAGAGACACTTTTACGCATAGCTCGTTTTCTTTTTTCTTCATTTAGTGCTTGTTGTTCGTCAATTGGATCGATCACTTGTTTTTTGACAGTCATGACTACGCTAGCAGCTGCTGCGATAGTTGCTACTGTACCAACTAAGAAACCTGAAAGAAATCGTTTCATTCTTCTCCACCTCGCCTTTATCTATTTATTTCTATTATGAAACAAAAGTACAAAAATATCAAAAATAAGCCCTTGTATCGCGAGTAAAGGATTGATAAAATTTAGTAAATATTTTATAATAAATTTACTAAATGAAATGAAGGAGCGAAAAAGATGGAACAGCTACAACAAATTTTTGCAGAAAAATTCGGTGAAAAAGGCACAGGATCGTATTTTGCACCAGGACGAATCAACTTGATCGGGGAACATACAGATTATAATGGCGGGTATGTCTTTCCAGCCTCTATCACGATAGGAACGTATGGTGTAGCACGAAAACGGGCAGATAAGCAAATACGTCTTTATTCGGAAAACTTCCCTGAAAAGGGGATCATCACTTTTTCCTTAGACGATTTGGAGTACCGCAAAGAAGACGACTGGACCAATTATCCTAAAGGTGTGATTCGCTATTTGAAAGCAGCGGGTCATGCAATCGACTCTGGTATTGAAATCGCTTTTTATGGCAATATTCCTAATGGTGCCGGCTTGTCTTCTTCAGCCTCCATTGAATTATTGACAGGAGTGATTCTTGATGATTTGTTCGGATTGGCGATCGAACGTTTAGAGTTGATTTTGACAGGGAAAAAAGTTGAGAATGAATTTATTGGGGTTAATTCAGGTATCATGGATCAATTTGCTATAGGAATGGGAAAAAAAGACCATGCATTACTGCTAGATACCAACACTTTAGCTTATGACCTTGTACCTGCAGAATTTGGGGACTATGTCGTAGCTATCATGAATACAAACAAGCGGCGGGAATTGGCAGATTCAAAATACAACGAGCGCCGTGGGGAGTGTGAAGAAGCATTAAAACGACTTCAAACGAAACTGAAAATCCAATCGCTTGGTGAATTGGACGAAGCAACATTCTTTGCACATACTTCACTGATTGAAGATCCAACCTTGATCAAGCGCGCAAAACATGCTGTAACTGAGAATCAGCGTACCTTAAAAGCTAAAGCGGCATTAGAAGCGGGAGATTTAGAATCTTTTGGTCATCTGTTAGATGCTTCTCATGCTTCTTTAAGAGATGATTATGAAGTTACGGGTATCGAGTTAGACACTTTGGTGGCAGCGGCACAAGAACAGCCAGCAGTTTTGGGAGCCCGAATGACAGGGGCTGGATTTGGTGGTTGTGCAATCGCTTTGGTGAAAAAAAGCGAGTGGGAAGCTTTTGCAACGGCTGTCAAAGAAAGCTATCGTGAAAAAATCGGCTATGAGACAGATATTTACCAAGCAAGCATTGATGATGGCGCGCGAAAACTGTAGAATGTAAGACGGATTCATTGAATAAATGAAAGAAAAGGATGATTAAGAATGGCTATTTTAGTATTAGGTGGCGCCGGATATATCGGCTCTCATGCAGTTGATCAATTGATTACGAAAGGATACCAAGCCGTTGTCGTGGATAACCTTTTAACAGGTCATCGTCAAGCGATCCATCCAGAGGCTGTTTTCTACGAAGGAGATATTCGAGACAAAGCATTTTTGCAAAGCGTTTTTGAGAAAGAAACGATTGATGGCGTGATCCATTTTGCCGCAAGCTCTCTTGTCGGTGAATCAGTTGAGAAACCGTTGAAATACTTCAACAACAATGTGTATGGGATGCAGGTATTATTAGAAGTAATGAAAGACAACAACGTTGATCATATTGTCTTTTCTTCTACTGCAGCGACTTATGGCGAGCCAGAACAAAGCCCAATCACAGAAGAAACACCTACAAATCCCAAAAATCCTTATGGGGAAAGCAAACTCATGATGGAAAAAATGATGCGTTGGTGTGATGAAGCTTACGGCATGAAATACGTCGCTTTACGCTACTTTAATGTTGCAGGAGCTAAATCAGATGCTTCAATCGGGGAAGACCATGATCCTGAGACTCACTTAGTTCCAATCATCTTGCAAGTCGCTTTAGGTCAGCGTCAGGAGCTAGCAATTTTCGGTGATGACTATGATACGCCAGATGGAACTTGTATCAGAGACTACGTACACGTAGAAGATCTATGCAACGCCCACATTTTAGCATTAGAATATTTGAAAAAAGGCAATCCTAGCAATGTTTTCAATCTTGGCAGCAACAATGGCTACTCAGTCAAAGAAATGTTGGATGCCGCGCGTACTGTTACGCAAAAAGATATTCCAGCGAAAGTAGCACCGCGACGTGCCGGAGATCCGGGAACATTGGTCGCTTCTAGTGATAAAGCAAAAGCGGTGTTAGGTTGGGAACCTAGTTACACCGATGTGAAACAAATAATTGAAACAGCTTGGAATTGGCACGTTAGCCATCCAGAAGGTTATCAAGACTAGGAGGCAACAAAATGACGCTCAGTCAAACAATCTGTGATTTCGTGACATTAGCGATCCAGGCTGGTGGTTGGATGGAAATGGATCGTATTTATTTACAAAATAGGATCCTTGGTATGATTGGTGAAGAAGACTTTGAATCAGCTACTGTACGACCGGTCGAAGAATCAGCCGTGGTATTGATGGATCAATTGGTCACTCAAGCAAAAAAAAATCAGGTGATCGGCGAGGCACTTGCTGATACCGAAATCCTTGAAGCGCAATTGATGGATTTCTTGACGCCAACGCCTTCTGTGGTCAATGCTTTCTTTGCCCAGCACTATGCAAAAGACCCACAAGAGGCAACGGATTATTTTTACCATTTGTGTCAGCAAAATGATTACATCAAGACTCGAGCCATCAAGAAAAATATTGTTTTTCCGGTAATGACCGAGTATGGAGAATTAGAGATCACGATCAATCTATCCAAACCCGAAAAAGATCCGAAAGAAATCGCTGCGCAGCGAGCAGCAGCAACGATCGATTATCCTAAATGTCTCCTTTGTTTGGAAAATGAAGGTTATAAAGGGCGGCTGAATTACCCGGCTCGAACAAATCATCGCATTATTCGGATGAATCTGGACGGCGAAGCGTGGGGGCTTCAGTACTCTCCGTATGCTTATTACAATGAGCATTCCATCTTTTTGTCTTTAGAGCATCGTCCGATGAAGATCACGCGCAAAACCTTTGATCGTCTATTGCAAATCATTGAGGTTCTGCCTCACTATTTTGTCGGTTCAAATGCTGATTTGCCAATCGTAGGTGGATCGATCTTGTCCCACGATCATTATCAAGGTGGACGGCATACATTTGCGATGGCAAAAGCACCCATTGAGAAAACATTCAAACTAACTGGTTTTGACGAGCTAACGGTGGGAATCGTTAAATGGCCGCTTTCGGTTATTCGGATTCAAGGTCGAGACAAGCAAAAAGTGGCTGCTGCTTCTGATTATATTTTGGCACAATGGAAAGAGTACTCAGATCCTTCCGTTTCGATCAATGCTTATTCAGAAGATGGCACACCGCACCACACCATCACACCAATTGCTCGAAAACAGGGCGAATACTTTGAAATGGATCTTGTTCTTCGGGATAACAATGTTTCTGACGAACATCCTGATGGTATTTTTCATCCTCATAAAGATGTTCAGCATATCAAAAAAGAAAACATTGGGTTAATCGAGGTGATGGGATTAGCGGTCTTGCCTCCACGTTTAGCAACGGAGTTAGAAGAAGTGAGGGCCTATCTTCTTGATCAGCCAAATCAAATTGCTGCTTATCATATTCCGTGGGCACAAGAGATGAAGGAAACCTACACCATCACTGAGGAGAATGTAACAGAGATTGTTTATCAAGAAGTTGGTGGGATTTTTGCAAAAGTTTTGGAATACGCAGGAGTTTTCAAGCGAGATGCATCCGGTCAGGCTGCATTCATGCGTTTTATCAATAAACTTTGAAGTTATTGAGATGACTTTGAAAGAATGGAGGCGCGGGAATGGCTACAATTAAAGATATTGCTGAACAGGCAGGCGTTTCACCAGCGACTGTTTCTCGTGTCCTCAATTATGACAGTGAGTTAGCCGTCAGTTCAGAAACCAAAGAAAAAATATTCAAAACCGCCGAAGCACTGAACTATACAAAGCATAAAAAGAAAAGCCAAGTCGAAAACGGTCGGATTCGTTTGATTCAGTGGTTTGATACCGAAGAAGAACTGGCCGATCTTTACTATTTAGCTATTCGGCTTGGGATTGAGAACAAGACGGAAGAATTGGGGATTCGCTTGTTAAAAGAATCGTTTGCTTCTATCAGTGAGACCCAAGTAGATGGAACGATTGCTTTAGGAAAATTTGATGCCCAGCAGATCGCACAATTAAAAAAGACGCAGCCTCATCTGCTACTCGTTGATTTTGACGGGCTGTCGGCTGGAGTGGATTCATTGGTAGTCGATTTTCAGCAAGCAGTGGATTTGGTCATTGATCATTTTGTTGCTAAAGGACATCAAAAAATCGGTATCTTATCTGGTATTGAATTTACAAAAGGAAGTCGACAAGAAATTGAAGATCCGCGGCTGACGCTATTCAAGGAACGACTGACACGCTTGCGTCTTTATGACGAAGGGTATCACATTGCAGCAGCGTTTACTGTCGAAGATGGATATCAGGCAATGAAACAGTTCTTGCAAGACGCCTTGCCACTGCCTACTGCGTTATTTGCTTCCAGCGATGCTTTAGCCATCGGAGCACTGCGGGCACTGCAGGAAGAAAAGATTCGTGTGCCAGAAGATATCTCCTTGATCGGCTTTAACGATGTCAGTGTTGCCAAGTATGTTTTTCCAACCCTTTCGACAATCAAAGTTCATACGGAGTGGATGGGAGAGTTGGCTGTAACCACACTACTTGAGATCATCAAGAATCCAGCTCCTGTTCCGCGAAAGGTCACCATCGCAACGGAGTTGATTAAACGTCAATCTACGAATCAATGATGGGGAAGTTCATCTGCAACAAATAGAAATGTCCTGAGAATCTATGGGAAAAAGTCTCCAGTAATGGAACAGTTTTCCGTCGCAGTCAGAAACTGTCGCGGCTGCCATAGATTCTTTGGCCATTTTTTTAGTTCACCAGTAACCATGCACCTATGAAAGCAAATAAGCAAAGTTTGGCATTTTATCAGAATATGGTAAAATATGAGTGAGTTTTTTGATTGGGGAGAAAAAGCAATGAAAACATTAGCGATCGATACATCAAATCAAACATTGGCCATTGCAGTCATGGATGGTCAGGAGATCCTAGGACAAAGTCAGACGATGGCTATCAAAAATCACAGCAGTGCATTGATGCCGGCAATCGATTTATTGATGCAATCTGTGGGGGTATTGCCGCAGCAGTTAGAGCGAATCGCAGTTGCCCAAGGTCCGGGATCTTATACAGGATTGCGGATCGGTGTCACGACCGCTAAAACATTAGCCGATACATTACATATCCCATTGGTGGGCGTGTCGAGTTTGAAGAACATAGCTGCGAATTGTGTTGGGGTTTTGAAAGTGATCGTGCCATTATTTGACGCACGTCGCAACAATGTCTATGCTGGTGGCTATCGTTGGCAGGAAGGGGAGCTGCAGTCAGTGATCCCTGACCAGCATGTGGCATTACCGACATTGTTGCATGCACTAGCTGAGTTGCACACAGAGGTACTTTTTGTTGGCGCTGATGCTGCAAAATTTGCCCCGCAAATCACTGAAGCCATGCCGTCTGCACAGATCAATCACGTTTCTTTGTGGAATTATCCGAATGGCGTCGTGTTGGCAGAATTAAGTGAAACAGAGGAACCCGTTTCGTCGATCCATGATTTTGTGCCAGAGTATTTGAAACTTGTTGAAGCGGAAGAAAAGTGGTTGGCATCTCACACTCCAGGAGCGGATACGTATGTTGAAAAAATTTAAATCTTTCAAAGGAAAGCTGCCCCTTTTTCGTAAAGTTCAATACCCAGAACAGACGAAAACGATTCAGGATGAAACGTATGTGATTCGTGAAATCGTCGGCGAAGATATCAAAGAGTTACTGCAAGTGGAACGATTGGTGTATGCCGGCGAGCTGCCTTGGACCAAGAGCGCGTTTCTTTCAGAGATTTATTCGCGATTTAAGCATTTGTACTTGTGTATCTTACAAAATGAGCGCATGATCGGTTTTGCGGGCGTTCGTTTGTTGGGAGAAGATGCTCATATTACCAATATTGCTGTTATACCTGAATATCAAGGCCGAGGTGTCGGCTCTTTTTTGTTGACTGAAATCGAACAGTATGCGCGAAAAAACAAATGTGACCGAATTTCGTTAGAAGTGCGTTTAAGTAATCGTGACGCTCAGCGGCTTTATCGACAGCTGGGCTTTGTCTCGCGAGCGATCAAAACTGCCTACTATACAGAAGGAAATGAAGATGCATTGGATATGGTGAAATTTTTAAATGAATAAACTGTTGAATAAAGAAGAATTGCCTGCAAAAAGTGAAGAGCTGTTATGGCAATTGGCAGAAGCGAGTTACCAAGATGGCTCTCCCTGGACTTGTGAACAATTCAAGCAGGATTTGGCTGCTGTTGACAGTCACTATTTAGTACTCCAGCCAATGGAGGCATTTGTTAGTTACCGTCGGGTTTTAGACGAAGCTGAAATCTTTAATCTCGCAGTCTTACCGGAAAAAAAAGGACAGGGATTGGGGAAACTCTTGCTGCAAGCTGTTATTCAGTCTTGTCAATCTGCTGGCGTCGAAAGGATTTTTCTAGAAGTGCGGGTCCGTAATTTTCCAGCACAAGCCTTATACCTGCGAATGGGTTTTGAAATCATTGGGCGGCGCAAAAATTATTATAGTCATCCTCAAGAGGATGCATTGATCATGGAAAAGAAAGTGAGGCCAGCATCAATCAAATGAATGAATTGATTTTAGCCATTGAAAGCAGCTGCGACGAAACAAGTGTCGCTGTCATAAAGAACGGGGACACGATTTTAAGCAATATCGTGGCTTCTCAAATTAAAAGTCATCAACGTTTTGGTGGCGTTGTCCCAGAAGTAGCTAGTCGACATCATGTGGAGCAGATTACTCTTTGTTTAGAAGAGGCACTGAAACAAGCAGAAGTGACACCAGAAGACTTATCCGCTGTAGCGGTCACGTACGGTCCAGGCTTAGTGGGGGCGTTGCTGATCGGTCTTTCGGCAGCCAAAGCGTTTGCCTGGGCGCATGGATTACCCTTGTTGCCAGTCAATCATATGGCGGGGCATATCTATGCGGCCCGTTTTGTCAAACCTCTGACCTTTCCATTGCTTGCCTTGCTAGTGAGCGGTGGTCATACGGAGCTAGTTTATATGACAGAAGATGGTTCCTTTGAGATTATTGGCGAGACACGTGACGATGCTGCAGGAGAAGCATATGACAAGGTGGGACGAGTCTTAGGACTTTCTTATCCTAGCGGAAAAGAAATCGATCGTTTGGCGCATTTAGGTGAGGACACGTACCATTTTCCCAGAGCAATGATTCATGAAGACAATTTTGATTTTAGTTTTAGCGGATTAAAGAGTGCCTTTATTAATTTTGTCCATAATGCGCAGCAACGAGGAGAAACATTGGACGAAGCCAACCTTGCTGCTAGTTTTCAAGCAAGTGTCGTAGAAGTTTTGGTCACTAAGACGATTCGCGCCTGCAAGACTTATCCTGTTAACCAATTGATTGTTGCAGGTGGCGTTGCTGCAAACCAAGGCCTGCGTCAGGCACTAGATGAAGCAATGAGTGACCTGCCTGAGATTGACTTGATTATTCCACCTTTGCGTTTATGTGGCGATAATGCGGCAATGATCGGGGCCTTTGGGCATATTTTGTTAGAAAAAAAACAGTTTGCCCCACTATCTTTGAATGCTGTGCCAAGCCTAAGTTTTGGTCATGAAATGAAATAATCAAGCATTTGCTGCTCAACATTACAGAGAAGACCGTGGCGTCATCGGGATACGAATCCGAATGGCAGCCCACGGTCTTTTGTTTAATTATTTGGATAAAATTGATTAAAAATACGTAAAACTTGTATATATTGAATAAAAATTATAAAAGATGTATACTGGCTAAAAAACATAGGCAAGAAAGGGTGCAAAAGAAATGAAATCCGTTTTTAAAGGTCGCAGTTTTTTAGCAGAAAAAGATTTTACCAGAGATGAATTGCAGTATCTGATCGATTTTTCATTACATGTAAAAGAATTAAAGCAAAAGAATATCCCGCATCGTTATTTGGAAGGAAAAAATGTCGCTCTTTTGTTTGAAAAAAATTCTACTCGGACACGAGCTGCCTTTACCGTTGCTGCCGTTGATCTAGGAGCGCATCCGGAATTTTTAGGAGCAAACGATATCCAGATGGGATCAAAAGAATCTGTTGAGGACTCTGCAAAAGTATTTGGTCGGATGTTTGATGGGATCGAATATCGAGGATTTAGCCAAAGAATCGTTGAAGACTTGGCGAAATATTCTGGTGTACCTGTCTGGAATGGATTGTCTGACATGTGGCACCCGACACAGATGATCGCAGACTTTATGACGATTCAAGAAAATTTTGGCAGTCTTGAAGGTCTGACGATCGCTTACTGCGGCGATGGAAGAAATAACGTTGCGCAATCCTTACTTGTGACTAGCAGGATTCTCGGTGTTGCTATTCGAATCATCGCACCAAAAGAATTACAGCCGGAACAGCAAGTCATCGAGCTGGCAGAGCAATTTGCCCAAGCATCACAAGCCGAAATTTTGATTACAGATGATGTGGCAGCTGTAGCAGGAGCAGACGTTGTTTATACCGATGTATGGGTTTCAATGGGAGAAGAAGCAAAATTTAAAGAACGAATCGACTTGCTGATGCCTTACCAAGTAAATGCCGAATTAATGAAAAAAACCAATAATGAACAAGCCATTTTCCTCCATTGTTTACCAGCTTTTCATGATACACAAACCAAATATGGGGCCAAAATCGCTGCTGATTTTGGCTTGAAGGAGATGGAAGTGACGAATGACGTTTTTCACAGCAAGCAAGCGCGCCAGTTCGATCAAGCAGAAAATCGCCTTCACTCTATCAAAGCCATTATGGCTGTCACCCTTGGAGATCTATTTATTCCAAAGGTTTAACTAGCGAAATCCATGCAAAGGCGAAAAACCGGCTAGCCAAACCGATTATTTTTTGTTATACTTTCTGGGAACAAAATAGTAGATAATCGATGAGCAAGAAGAGTAGCTTTTGTTTTTCAGCGAGTTCGGGAAGGTGTGAGCCGAACAATCAAGAAAGTGAAGCGCACTTGTGAGATTTTGCCTAGCAAACGGAATTCTGCCGTTATCAGAAATAAGTAGGTCTTTTAAGAATCATTCCTTAAAGGACAAATAGAGTGGTACCGCGGGAAATCTCGTCTCTAGTGCATGTGATGCACTAGAGACTTTTTTTAGTTGTTCCGCATGTACATTCGCTGGGCATTGCTTTCGTATCGAAACAAATGGAGGGAAAGAAAATGAATAATAAACAAATCGTTGCACAAGCTATTTATGCCGCTGTCAAAGAAGATTTGACTTTAGAACAAGTCAGTCAATTGTTAGAAAATCCTAAAACTGCTGAACACGGAGACGTTGCTTTTCCTGCCTTTGCTTTAGCCAAAGTCTATCGCAAAGCACCGCAACAGATCGCTAGCGAGCTGGCGGAAAAAATTGATCCAGCTTCTTTTGAAAAAATCGAAGTCGTGGGTCCATACTTGAACTTTTTTATGAATAAAGAAGTGATCAGCGAACACGTCTTACAAACCGTCTTGAAGGAAAAAAATCATTATGGAGATCAATCAATTGGCAATCAGCAGGCGGTTCCGATTGATATGTCTTCACCAAACATTGCGAAACCAATCTCCATGGGCCATTTGCGTTCGACGGTGATCGGTAATTCGATTGGCTTTATTCTTGAAAAAATCGGTTATCAGCCAATTCGGATCAATCATTTAGGAGACTGGGGAACTCAATTTGGGAAATTGATCGTCGCCTATAAAAAATGGGGTTCTGAAGAAGCAGTTAAAAAAGAACCAATCAATGAACTCTTGCGTTTATATGTTGAATTCCATGAACAAGCAGAAAATGATAAAGCGTTGGAAGATGAAGCTCGGGCATGGTTCAAGAAGCTAGAAGACGGTGATCAAGAAGCAACCGAATTATGGCAATGGTTCCGCGATGAGTCATTGCAAGAGTTCAACAAAATATATGACATGCTGGAAGTAAGTTTTGATTCATTGAATGGGGAAGCCTTCTACAATGATAAAATGACGGAAGTCGTTGAACTTTTGGAAGAAAAACATTTATTACAAGAAGATCAAGGCGCAGAAATCGTTGATTTGACTGCCTATGATCTCAATCCAGCGTTGATCCGCAAATCTGACGGCGCAACATTATATATCACTCGGGATATGGCGGCAGCATTGTACCGCAAACGGACTTATAACTTTGCTAAGTCTCTGTATGTTGTCGGTAACGAACAAAGCTATCATTTTAAGCAATTGAAAGCAGTTCTTAAAGAAATGGGCTTCGATTGGTCAGATGATATGCACCACATCCCATTTGGTTTGATCACCAAAGATGGTAAGAAGCTGTCTACTCGTAAAGGAAAAATCGTTTTATTAGAAGAAGTATTGAATGAAGCCATCGAATCTGCGAAAGAACAAATCACAGAAAAAAATCCAGGCTTAGCGAACAAAGATGAAGTGGCAAAACAAGTGGGTGTCGGTGCGGTCGTCTTTCATGATTTAAAAAATGATCGCCTGAACAACTTCGATTTCACATTGGAAGAAGTCGTTCGTTTTGAAGGAGAAACCGGACCTTATGTCCAATATTCTCATGCACGGGCGATGAGCATTTTAGAAAAAGCACAATTTGATCCTGCCAATGCGCAAGCTCTTGCTTTGAATGATGCAGAGAGCTGGGAAGTGATCAAGTTGATCCAACGCTACCCAGAAACTATCTTACAGGCTGCAGATAAATATGAGCCATCAGTGATTGCTAAACATGCGATCAAATTAGCGCAAGCCTTCAATAAATACTATGCAAATGTCAAGATTTTAGCAGAAGATGCGCAAAAAGATGCTCGATTGGCATTGGTTTACGCTGTAACAGTCTTGTTAAAAGAAGATTTGCGTATGTTAGGATTACATGCACCTGATAAAATGTAAATAAAAAAAAGATACCAACGGCAGCCTATATGTAGTGACCCCAAAAAGTTAGACTTTTATGGAGTGGAGAAATCCACTCCTTTTTTGTATGATAAGATTAACTGTT
>NZ_JBDGBK010000102.1:0-11962 GCF_040910045.1 Enterococcus sp. RTP21361st1_A6_RTP21361_211029
CATTCGTTTTCATAAATCTATTATAAAAGAAAAGACTGTAGACATCATCCATAAAATGGACTTTGTCTACAGTCTGGAAGCCCTCTATTCTCATGAGGGCTTTCTTATCCTTTTCTTGCGAAACGGCAGTCTCCTAAAAAAGAATGGTGATTTTGATAACACATTTTTAGAGCATTGCTTAACTGCGAACAAGCAATTCAAACGGTAAAACGATTTGTTCCCTACTCCGTTCCTGGAATAGACGGAACGCTTCTCGTCCACAGAGGTGCAAATGGAATTCAACGGTTGAAAAGTTCAGTAATCGACTGATCAGTAAGTTTTCTTGACCGATAATCAGAGGTGCTTTTCTTTCCCCATATTGAGATAATATTGTCGCTGCGATTTCATCTCCATTGGTAATGATCCCGTCAACGCCCCGGTCTTTGAAAAAAACAGCCGCAGCCTCGCCATCTTCTGCTTTGATACAATCCCAAAAAATGTCCTCTTCTGAAAACCCGGGAAAGAGCTCCTTTGCTTTAGCGATCGTATTGATCGAATTACAGCTGAGTCGTTTGCTGCGGCCAAGAGTCAAGCCTAACCGTTTAACGCCTTGTTCTTTAAGATAAAGGATGCTGGCTGTCACTGAGCCAACTTGATCGATCGTTACAAATGGGACATCCGTTCCGCTGGCATCTTCACAAAAAACGATAGGACCATTTTCAAGATAGGGGCGAAATGTCTCAATATGGTTGGCACGAGTGATGACAATCAATCCATCGAACCCTTTGGCAGCGAACTCTTCTAAATAGTCCTTCTCCAAGGCTTTATCGAAATTAGTTGGTAAAAGCGTCACCTTATATTGTTGCGCAAATGCTTCTTCCATAATGCCATTTAGTATTCTATCGAAGAAGGGATGGTTGACAAATGGTACGATGACTCCCACATTGAATGTTTTTCCTGAGCTTAGTTTCTGAGCGATCTTATTCGGCTTATAGTTCAGTTCTTTCATCATGGCTAAAATGGTTTGACGCTTTTGTTCTTCCACATACGGATGGCCGTTGATAACCCGGGAAACCGTAGTGATGGAATAACCAGTCATTCTTGCAATATCTCGAATCGTTGCCATAAACAGTTGCTCCTTATGCTATGTATTTTCACTGCTGCTTTATCTTCCTCTGTCTAGTTGTAGTCTACCATAAAAGGAATATAAAGACAGATTGTGGGGATGAAAAGGAAGATTTCTCTACCATAAGTGATAGACAAACAACCCGAAGTAGTTCTTTCTACTTTGGGTTGTTGATTATTCTTCTTCATTCCTATCTCATTTTTTCTACAAAGGCTTTTATAGAAGGATTTTGGCAGCCAGCGTCAAAACATTCCAAAAAACGTGGGGTTAACGCGGTGCGAACCAAAGCTGGATCCAGTGCTTTCAAACCTGACAGTAGTGGTTTTGCCATCACTTGTTTTACTTCATTCAATATTTCTGCATTGCGATTTTGTGATGCTTTCCGTTCTTTAGGATACCCATTTCCTTTGTTAGAACCAAAAGCACGGTCGAAGATTGTTTCCAGGTTTAGCTCTGCGCCCCAGCCGAATCCTTTAGCATAAGGTAAAGACAGGGCATTACCATTATTGATTTGCAAAAAAAGATATGCGTCGGTTGGTTCGATACAATACCCGCATATCACACCGGGATAGGCATTTAGAGACATTAATGCGCCTTGTCCAGTGCCGCAGCCAGTCACAATAAAATCAATCGCTCCTGAATGAAGCAGCAGTGCCGCTTGAATACCTAAATGAATATAAGTCAAACGTGGATTGTCTTTGCTGTAAGCTTCTGGCAGATCTTCTGATAATAAAGGTTCACTCATGCCAACATTATAAACCTCATGACCATATTTGTTGCCGATTGTTGTCAATTCATTTAGGATAATTGGATTCTTTGCTGCCTGACTAAATTCGTTCAAAAGTGCAATTTTCATTCTTTTCCACCTCATTTATTTTTAAAAAAAGATAATTGAAAGCTGCCAAAGCGTTTTTTTTCGCTTTAAAAGCGGCCATTAGTGAGTCGTTTTCTGTGAAATCGGTTAATTCCCGATAAAAATGTTTGTTCTGTCTAATTTCAATCGGGGTCTGCATTCTAGTGGCCAGTAAAAAGACCGTGTCCACCATTTCATCCTCGTACCAAAGAATTGGTTCATTCAAAACCATTATTGCTACTTTAGGTTCAAATACTTCTGTCATACTTCCATGTGGAATCGCTGTATGATGACCGATACAGGTAGTTGTCTTTTGTTCCCTTTTCCAAACCGTCAGATAGAAATTTGGCGATACAAACCCTAAACTTTCTAGTTGATTGGATAAAAATGTCACGACTTCTTCTTTGTTTGTATATGTTTGATTTACGAAGATCAATCTTGGATCCAGCAACGGCTTGGATGCATCGGAAAAAATAGAGATTGATCCAGGTACAATTCCCCAACGAGAAAGAGCCGTTCGAATATTCACAAGATCTTTGTTTGAAGGAAGATAAGAAATCGGAACTGCAGTGACCGAATCTACTGGAACCATCGTTAAATAAAGGACATCTTTTCTGGTAGAGTCAATTTCTTCTTCTCGTATAATATGAATCTCTTTGATTTCTGGAATATTTTTTTTAATATATTCAGTGGCAAACAAACTTTGGGAACGGCCTCGATCCGTTACTAAATAAGCATCAACTTGACTTTGATTTCTCAATATAGCGGCTTCGATATACAAAACGATGTAAGCAATCTCATCTTCGGTTAACTGTACATTATAGTAGTCCTCAAATAATTGACTTGTTGACCAAACGCTCAAAAAGACGCGACCATAGAGTTTTTTCAAGTCTCGGGTCAATTCAGATGAATTTTTGTGCCCGTATTTCATTCGAAAAATAGCAGAACGAAGATGGTTTGTCAGTTCTTCTTCCAAAATTTTGTCTTCCGTCAATGGCTGTTGCAAAATTTCTGAAATAGATGAAATGATTGTATGAACAAATTCAAGCAAATCGTTATCATACTGATTTTTTAAATTAGTGAGTGCTGCCGAATCCTTCCAGCGCAATTTATTTGATACAAGAATTTCCGCAGTAAGTATTCTTTTATCTACCTCATTGAATGTTCCGAATCCTCTTTTTTCTAATCCACGATAAAGGGTTTCAACAAAACTATATTCATTGGTGTATTCTCTTTCAAAATCAGCAATCGTTGGCATATCAGAGGCATAAGAAAATCTTCCAACGCTCAAAATCAGCATGATTCGTATTTTGATAAATGAGGTATTAGAAAATTTGATTTTCCAATCACTTTCTGCTTTTCGAATAATCTCAGAGATTTCTTCAACAGATATTCCTCTGGCAAATCGTTGCAAAACAACAGTTTGTTTTTCATCTTCTTGCAGAAGGATCGCATCTCGAATCGCTACCCGTTTTGAATATTCATCACCTACCAAAGTAAGTCCTTTTCCGGGAATCGTTTGAATCATAATATGATGATCAGCAAACCATTCTTTCACATGACTCATTAGTTTTCTGAAAGTAGGTATACTGACATATAATTTTTCAGCTAATTCTACTTGAGTGATAAAGTGATTACTCGCCCTTTCCAACAGCAAACAAATTAATGTCCATTCATCATTTTGGGAAATTCCTTCAGGTATAGAAAAATCACTAAAATGTTTTAATAACTGGTTTTGTTTATTTGGATAGAGAACAAATAAGATCCCTCTACCAGGCTTCGTATCAATTCGTCCAAGTTTATTTTCTACCAACAAATCATCGATTTGGGCGATTTTCCTCCGAATCGATTTTTCAGATTTGCCAACATATTCAGCTATTTTTTTGATAGAGGTCTCCGGATTTTTCTGAAGAAAACGTAAGATCTCTCTCTTTACTAATTTGTCTTTTATCAAATCCAAAGCCCTCCTATCAGATTCTGCCTTTCATTAACTATTCATGACCCGTGTAAGTAACCTCGCCGAAAATATAACGATCTTTTGAGCCGATTACCTCAATGTAATCTTTCACAAATTGCTTGACTCCTGCTTCAGCAGCCATACATAAATGCATATAATCCGTTTGCTCGTCTTTTTTTAGTTCTCTCATCATGGCTTCTTTTGCAACAGTGAACGCATCTGTAGCCACATTGATTTTATTGATTCCTAAAGAAACTGCTTTTCTTAAATTGGCTTTCCCGCAACCACTTCCTCCATGAAGCACTAATGGCATCTGCAACGTTTCTTTTAACTCTGCTAAACGCTCAAAGTCTAGTTGTGGTATTTTCCCTTTGGGGTAGTTGCCATGTGCGGTACCAATCGCAACAGCTAGAGCATCAACATCTGTTTTTTGAACAAAGTGTAATGCTTGTTCAGGATTTGTGTAAAGATCCATATTTGCATCATCTTCGTTCAGCGCTTGTCCTACATGTCCTAATTCTGCTTCAACAGAACAGCCAACACTATGTGCAAGACTGCAGACCATTGCCGTCTTTTGCAAGTTTTCTTCATAAGACAGGCTTGAACCGTCAAACATGACATTTGTAAAGCCTTGATTGATACATTCAGCAATGACTTGGAAGTCCATGCCGTGATCTAGATTCAACGCAACAGGAATAGTAACTCTGGTTGCCAGTTCCTTGATCAATGGAATCATTTCTTCTTTATGTGCATGATTTTTCATTTGACCAGGACCGAATTGAATGATGATCGGTGAACGCTGTTCTGCGGCTGCTTCGATTCCTGCACGCGCCATTTCAATATTGATACTATTCATCGCCATCACACCATAATAATTTTTATTGGCATCTTCTAAAATTGATTTCATACTTACTAACATTGTTGTCCCCCTCTTCTTCATATGATCGCGTTTCTTATTCTTCTAAAGTAATGTCAAAATCGAAATCGTCTGTTTCACTGTTTTCTACTGTTTCAGTTTCTGCTACCGTTTCACGTTTGATGACCGCATAGACAACGCCGGTAACAACTGAACCGATCACCAGAGCTACAACGAACATTAATGGATTCGTCATCATTGGTATCACAAAAATACCGCCATGAGCCGCAACTGATTCCACGCCAGATCCTACCGCTATTGCTCCAGCAGTTGCGGATCCTAATACGGAGCTGATGATGAAACGAACTGGATCTGCTGCCGCAAATGGCAGTACACCTTCGGTTATAAAACATAACCCCATTGGAAAAGCAGCTTTAGCGGTATCGATTTGTGCTTGTGCAAATTTTTTTTTGGCTAACAAAGTGGCAATGAATGCCCCGATTGGCGGTGTCATCCCTCCAACTAGTTTAGCCGCCATTGGACCGTTGATTCCATCTGCTCCTAATGCATTGGCTGCCAGTGAAGCAGTTTTATTGATAGGACCGCCTAAATCAAATCCCATGCAGGCACCGATTACCCCACCGATCACAGACTTTGCTCCGCCATTCAGCGCAATGATCCATTGTTGGAATCTATCCATAATGAAAGCTAACGGTGGCGAGAAAATCATTAGAAACAACATCCCACTAACTAAAGTAACTATTACTGGGATAACCAAGACCGGCATCAAGCCTTGCATCCAACTTGGTACTTTCCATTTTTTCACCCAATTCACACCATAACCAATCACAAAAGCGACCAGCAAGCCCCCTAAAAATCCGGCTTTTGTTTCATTAGCGGTATATCCTAAAATAAGTGCTGGTACAATAGCTGGCCGTCCAGCAATGGAATAGGCGGTGCCAGCAGCCATAACCGCAACCGCAAAGGCCATTGCATAGGAACTCAGCTTGTTGACTCCCCACCAAAAACCTGTCCACGTATAAGGATCCATCTCAGAAAACGGCGTGACTCCCGGTTGAACTAAATCTCCAATATTGTATCCGCCAAACCCTTTTGCTAGTGCCCCCAAAATACCACCGGCTACAATGATCGGAATCATATACGAAATTCCTGTCAGTACGTGTTTCTTTACCTCAAATTTCCCCTTCATGTATGCTACTCCTTTCCTTGATCATAAGCCTAATTTTTCATGAATTTTCTTGATTACACCTTCTGGTGATTTCATGATCAATGCTATGGGAATGTCAATGACTTTTTTCCCTTTGAATCGTTCCCGAGATACGCCAATATCCGTAGCTAGCAACACGATATCTGCTTCACGAATATCTTTTTCAGTTAATTCATTTTCTACCCCAATCGAACCTTGCGTCTCAATTTTCACATCATCCCCAGCTTTTATGGCAGCTTTCTCAATTTTTTCCTTTGCAATATACGTATGCGCGATTCCTGCTGTACAAGCAGTGATTCCAACTATTTTCATTTTCTTCCTCCTTAAATCTTTAATCGATCGATAACCTCATCAACTGAGTGGGTTATTTTTAATCGATTTAATAGTTCATCATCACTTAATTTTGCTGCAACCTTACTCAACAATTGCAGGTGTAATTTTGCACCAGATACATCGTCCGGAACCGCAAACAAAAAGAAAAAATTAACTGGTTGATTATCGTAAGATTCCCAGTGAATCATTTTGTTTGTTTTACCGATTGCGATTCCAGCTCGCATGACCGAATCTGATTTCCCATGGGGAATTGCCACGTTATTCCCCATTCCTGTGATCCCTTCTGCCTCACGCTCGTATACAGAGGCAATAAAATCGTCAAGTTTGCTGAGATAATTTTCTTTGTACAATAGAGTAGCTAATTCACGAATCACTTCGTCTTTTGTGCTGGCTTTCATATTTAGATCAATAACATTCCGATCAAATATTGTTTGATTTTCATTGACTGTTTCCATTCTTTCGCTCCTTCCATCTCTTATTACACTAAGAATAACAGAAAAAAAGAAAGCGCTTTTAAATAAATTGGGAAGAGCATTGTGGAATTTTTTTCTTTGCTGTTCAATCATGACTTTCAGATAATAAGACCTGGGCATTTATAAGTAAAAAAATTTATAGATAAAAATAAAAGCCCAAGATTTTTTGGACTTTTCGGGTTAGTAGATTTCTAATATTATAAAATTAATTATTGATGGAGAAGAACATAAGCCAAGGAAATAGGTACCCTAAGTATAATAGTATAATTCTAAGCCCTATTTGCTCTTTCCTTAAACACATACATCCAGCCCGTTAGGCTAATCACTAAACTGGCTAAAACAAGCCAAAACCCGGAATCAATGGTGATTCTCCCCGCTGCAACTAGCTTCTGTGAACCAATGACCATGTCGCGGCAGTAAAGAAACGTACCTCCTGCACCGATAAAAAGAAAGACGCTCAAGATAGTATAGACTTCTCCCTTCCTTGCATTGTGTCCAAAAAAACTGCCACTCAACATTTGATAGCCCACTATCACACTACCTACGATCCCCATGACAAAAAAAGCGAAATCACTAGGATTACTGAAAAAACCCGGCATAGTAAATAATAATATAAATCCAACTTTCAATCCCCACTTATAGCTATTGCTTTTCAACTGATTCTGCCGTTCATCATAAGACTCTTTTTCCATTCTACTCACTGATCGAAGAAGTAATCCATACAAGAGATAAAAGCCAAGAATAAATAAGACTCCAATAAACCAATAGCCTACCCAGGTAAAGAAAATCAAATTTGCTGCTACCCACAGCACGTGTAATACTTTCTCAAAAATACTTGCCCACTTGTTTTTCATTCGTTTGTGCCTCCAGTCAATTTAAACAGCTCCTCCACTGATAGTTTAAAATAATGAGCAATCCGTAATGCCAACTCTAATGAAGGATTGTATTTGTGGGTTTCGATGGCGTTGATCGTTTGACGAGAAACGCCCATAATCGCTGCTAATTCGCCTTGTGATAATCCTTGTTCCTCACGTATGCTTCTTAAACGATTGATGACTGGCATCTTCTCACTCCTGTCAAGTTTCCTTTACATAGAAGTTACCATATTTCACAGCTTGTGTAAAGGTTCCTTTACATTTCCGATTTTCGATAAAATCCAATCTATCCTCCAAATACAAACTTATTCCTTCAAATGTTAGATATAGCCCCTCATTAGTAACAAAATAACTTATCATTCTATTTTGACAATATAATCTGTTAAAATGAATGAATCACACCTATAAAAAATTGATTGGAGTGTACGAGATGAAGAAAGTATTAATCGCTCTTTTTTCCGTCGGTGCAATTTTAGGACTGTCGATCCATTTCTTTGGACTACAGATCGGACTCGCACTTTTTAATAAACCGATCTATATGATTCCACCTTCCGTCTATCGATTAACAAAAGATGCATTAACAATTATGGAGAATTATGGAGTATATGCAAAAGAGACCGGATTTGAGAAAGAAATACCAAACTATCTAGCTCAAGTCAAAAAAGACGATACGTTTGATGATGTTGTGCCCATGCTCAATGAAGCCATAAAGGAAGCTGGTGGTGATCATTCAGCTATTATTGAAGTCCAAGAGGATAAAGCGCCACTTTTCAATCCAGCTCTGCTTACTTTCCCTAGAATCTTGGCAGAAGACAACATTGTGACCCTCATTTTGCCTTCATTTCCTGCTAGTGATGAAGAAAATGTGCACACTTACGTTACTACAGCACTCGAACAACTTTCCAAGATTTCTGATCCCAAAGGTGTCATTATTGATCTACGAGGGAATACTGGTGGCAATATGATGCCTATGTTAGGGGCATGCGCTCCTTTCTTTAAAGAAGGTAAACTATTCGAATTTACTTCTCCTAACAAAAAAATCCCCGTCTTCAAGAAAGACGGGAAAATATGTTTTGAAGAAGATAATTTAAGTCTACCAACTAACTTAAACTTTCATCACTTGCCTATTGCTGTCTTAACAGATCATCAGACTGCTAGTTCAGCTGAAGTTCTACTGGTTGCTCTTTTAGGACAAGACCATGTTTCCTCTTTTGGAGAAGAAACAGCTGGTTATGCCACAGGGGTTTCAATGATTCCTCTTTATGGAAAATACGCTTTGTCCTTAGCAGGTGCAAAAATCAAAGGTTCCAATGGGATACTGTATGAAGAAAAGCCAATTCTTCCTGATGTCATAACTGACCACCCGGAAGATGCTGCACTAAAATGGCTTAAGTCCATTCATTAACCAGCAATTTGAGAAAATCCTTACTAAAAATACTTTTTTTCCTTAGATTCTGGCCTACTCTATCTCAGCGCCTTCACTAGCGCTGTTTTCAAGTTAGGATTTTTGAAGGACACCTTTTTTAGCATAGCGCCGAAAAACACGATGGACCAGTTTGCTCGCTAATCGTTGGATAAAGACGGAATAGTTGAGTAATGCGATCAACAAAATCAAATTGATATAGGTCGTATTGCCGAGATTAAATAGATCTCTTCCGACAATCAATGCGATAAAGTAGAGGAGCTGTGTGCCAAAGAAGACAAATGTTCGGTACTTGCTGTTTGGCGGATAAATTTTCCGCTGGATCAAGATGTAATTCCATGCAGTAAAAATCACACACATGATCGATAAAGCTTGACCACTGCTGCCGAACAAGTGCCCGATATTAATAATAAGTAATGTTCCAATTGCGATTGACAGCGAAGCCGGGAAAGCATTTTTGAAAATAGTAGACAAAAAGGCGCCTTTGATCCGATTGAAATCCGGTTCGAAATTCAACAAAAAGGTAGGAATGCCTACAAAACAAGCATTGATGATCGTAAGTTGGATCGGTTCAAAAGGATAAGCGGTCCCCGATAACAGTGTTCCCATAGTGATCAAGATGGAGAAAAGCACTTGAACCAAAACGAGCGACCCTGAGCGGGTAATATTATTGATGACTCTTCTCCCTTCATCCAGTACCGAAGGCAGCGCCGAAAACTGGTTTTCCAGCAGAACTAAATTTGCCACTTGTCTTGCTGCATCGACTCCTGATGCCATTGCGATCGAGCAATCGGCTTCTTTAAGAGCTAGGACATCGTTGACCCAATCTCCTGTCATAGCAACCGTATGATTCATTTCTTTTAAATAAATGACCATTTCTTTTTTTTGCTGTGGAGTCACTCTACCAAAGATCTGATAGTTGCCGACTGCCTCTTTCAGTTCTTCGGAGGTAAGCGTCGAAACATCGATATAATCAGACGCTCCGGGAAGATTGACTTTTTTGGCGATTTGACTAACCGTGACCGGATCATCGCCAGAAATGATCTTGCACTGAATGGCTTGGGATCTGAAATACTCTAGAGTAGCTTTGGCATCTGATCGGACCGTATCCGATAATAAGAAAAATCCTAAAGGTTCAATCGTTGCAGGTAACTCATGATTTTCGCAAATCTGAGGGCTATGTGCCAATACAATGACCCGATACCCTTGTTCAGCCAGCGCTCGTTCTTGTTTTAAAACAGGGGCATGCTCGTTGGACAAAAGAATAGAGGCCGCACCAATAAAGTAGGTCCCTTTTCCTTCAAAAGAAACACAACTGAATTTTCGTTCCGAAGAAAAAGGCACGACATGCTGCATCGCATACGTTTCCTTCTCTGGAAAGAAGTCTCTTAATGCCATGGCCGTTGGGTTCTTGTCCGGTAAATGTGCCAGTAGATTTTGCGTGATCTCTGTCATTTCTTCTTCTGAGGTAAAAGGGATCACTTTCTCTACTGTCATTTGTCCTTCTGTGATCGTTCCCGTTTTATCTAAGCAAAGAACATCCACTCGTGCTAACGCATCGATACAGTTAAGCTCTTGCACCAAGACTTTTTTTCGTGCCAGATAGACGGCACTGATGGTTAAGGTCACACTCGTCAGTAAAAATAATCCTTCTGGAAACATTCCTACAGCTGCGGCGACAGTTCGCAAAATGGCTTTGTTGAAAGAGGCATGCGTAATAAAATATTGTTTAAGGAATAACAACGTACACAATGGAATCAGAATCATACTGATCCAGCGAATGACTTTGTTCAGACTTCCTTGAATCAAGTATTTTTGCCGCTTGATCGTTTTCGCTTCCTTATTGATTTTTTCAATATAATTTTCTTCGCCGACGTGGATGACTTGGCAAAGTGCCTCACCGGCTGTGACAAAGCTGCCTGAAAACAGTTCAGCATCAGGTTCTTTACTGATGCTATCCATTTCTCCTGTCAATAGCGATTCATTCACTTCCAATGAACCTTCGATGACCTTGGCATCTGCCGGAACTTGGTCACCATTCTTCAATAACAGAATGTCATCTAGGACTAATTTATGGATCGGCAATGTTTCTAAATTGCCATCACGATACACATTGACTTTGGCAACTTTTAACAGCGCCAGTTTATCAAGGGTTCGCTTCGAACGGATTTCTTGAAACATGTTAATGATCACATTACTAAAAACGACAAAAACGAATAAGCCATTCTGATAAGAACCAGTTAATGCCACTAAGAAAAAGAGGAGGCTGTTGATCAGATTAAAAAAAGTAAAAACATTTGTAAAAATGATTTTCGGATACGAATTCGTCTTATCTTTCTTTGATTTGTTGACTTCTCCCCGTTGAATCCGTGCTTTTACCTCTGCTGAGGTTAATCCATGTTTGTTTTCGATGATGTCTCACCCTTTCTTCTTATCATTTGTCATACTCTCATTCCATCTTACGTAAGAATGGCTGGTTAATCTATAGGACTTCCGGTTGGTTTTTGCGGAACTTTTATTTTTTATAGTCTAAAGAATAATTTATCCTCTCATAAAAGATGACCTAATTGTGTAAAATATAGCATAATATGCTGCTGCTTGGCGTTTCATTTTTGTCACTTCACTGTCATGCTTTGGCATAATGTTCCTTTCTGACCTCGTTTGTTTAGTACTTGAACATTCAGCAACCTTGTTCTATCAACGATACTCGCAATCCCTTTCTGCTAAAATAAATAACTAGAGAGGTATCATCTTTTTTGCGGGTTGTTTTTTATCTTTAGAAATTCTGGCTCTATAATTTATGGGACTGATGAATCAGAATTGATTCTTCAGCCCCATTTTTATTTTAGGTATTAAAAA
>NZ_JBDGBK010000103.1:0-10840 GCF_040910045.1 Enterococcus sp. RTP21361st1_A6_RTP21361_211029
ATTCGAAACGAAGTAGATAAAAAGCTGTTCCAAGCTCGAGTTACGAGTTTGGAACAGCTTTTGTCTACAGTCTGAGAGCTGAAAACAATTTCAGCTCTTTTTTTAATAATGCAATCCTTCACGTCCCAATCGGTTGGGTGAACTTATTTCTCAAATTTTTTTTTCAAAAATTCTCTGCAGATGCCCACGACTTTCTCGGTAAAGTTGACCCAATCCACTGGACGCGGCGGCGCCAGCCACAAAATATGATTGATCCCCATTGCCCCATAAAAAGGCATGTTTGAAAGAGTCAGATGAGTCTTTTCATCCGGAAAACTTTGAAACTGAATATTCAAATCGAGAATCTTTTCAATATTGTTGCGAATCATTTGATTATACGAACGACCATAAGAAAAATCGACACATACATAGAGAGGAACAGATATTTCTTTTAATGGGATCGTTGAGATCAATAAAATCAGATAGCGAAAGAATAGAAATTCCTTGTTGTTCCACAAAATGGGTCGGTTCCGGTTAGCTTCAAGGTAATTCCGACAAAAAGCCACATATTCAGGGTATGTTTGCAGGAAATAAGTGACGTCCAAATGTTGATACTCGCATCGCGAACTGAAAGAAAATGAAAGCAGTTGGTAATGAATGTTCGTCAATTCAGTTGTAAGCAGTGCTAGAAGCTCTTGGGAAAGAGCAAAACGACCACTAAGTTCTGTATAGAAATGTTCATTTAATTGGGTGATATAATGATTTTGATCAATGTAGCGGTCATTTTCTACTAACCAGCCTTCTACGATCAGAAACCGCAATATCTCCTTTGCTTCCCGCTCTAAGGTAGTCAGGCTCACCGTAGGCAAGATCTTCGCCAGCCAGTCTTTCAGCTCTTCAATGATTCGTAAGTGTTCAGCATTGATCAAACCATCCTCAACTGTATTTTGCAGAAAATGACCATTGCACATTCGGGTAATAATGATTCCTAAGTATTGTTCTTTGCGGATCTGCATTCGGGCAGATTGCTGAGGGTTCAACCAGCCTTGACTATTAAGCGCATCGAAAGTCTTTCTTTTTGTTTCGATTTCTTTCGGAAAAACCGACTGATTCAAATAGTATTCTTTCATAAAAAACAATAATATGAATTCCCTTATTTCATTTTCTTCACCGATCAATCGAAATTCCTTCGTCACCTCAATGTCATAATCATTAAGGATCTGCTTGAATTGTTTAAATTCTTTATACACAGGCGTATGGCTTAAAAAATGGTTCGTAGCGAATTCATAAAGTGAAGACAGTTGTTCAAAAAAACATTCTTTCAGCATGGAAAATTTCAGTGACTGGTCCAAATAATAGGTCAAGACGTTATCAGAGGTTGCCAAACCAGAAGCATTTAATTTGATCACGGTCCCATCAGTCACAATACCAAACTCTTCATCCAATCCAAATTCATAAAAGTCCGTGTTTAATTCTTGAACGGTCTTGTTGATCAAAAATTCGGACATTGTCAGATTATCCATCAATGCCTCTTTTGTCTCGGATAAAGAAACCGCATTTTCCAAGTATTGAAGCAGCACCAATTTTCGCTTATCCGCTTTATTCAAAAATGTCAAAAACATGCGTTTTCAGGCCTCCATCATTCTTTTGCCCATAAAGGACACTTCCGGTAAATAAATAGCACAAGCTTGTAAGATAAGACGGCTGATCATTGCCATCACCACCTGAATCATCGTCTGGCATTGCTAAGTCGACCGACAGACTATTTGCAAGGAAGATATCTTCCACCGTCACGCGTTTTGCCAGCTGCTTGCCATCAGCCAAAAACGGTTTTGTTAGATTCAGTAACGGCTGTTCCTTTTGACTGTTTTCTTTTGATTTGGGTTCTTCCTTAGGCGATGCTGGTTCTGCTGCTTTTGGTGTCTTCTCATCAACAGGCGCCTCGTTGATTTCTGGAGGGTCTTTCGGAACGATTTCTTCTGAAGGATTCAGCGGATTATAGATGGTAGCGAATACGACCTGTTCGGTAACAAGGTCGATCATTCCGATAATAATACAGGCTCCTAAAACAAAGCCAAATTTGCGTTTCATTGATTATTTCACCGCCTTAACATAGTTCTATCTGGCATCTCACTTGGGCCTCTCCTCACGTACCATCAATAATCGATGAATCTATCAAAGACAGCCCCACACCATTAGGTGTAGCTGAAAAAGCCAGCTGTTCTTACTTGCTGCTAACTTGTTGTCCTAACTGGAGATCTTTCTCCATAAGACTTACTTTGAGAAACAGGAAAGAAAATGATTCCGCAATGAATCGGCTATCGCTCATCACTTTTCAAAACTAGTTACTCTCCTTCATTCTTTTTCTGACGATGCCAAACAATCAGAAATGCAATGATCACCAAGAGGAGTCCAATCAATAAATATTGCCACGTATGATCTTCTTCGATAGTGACATCTTTCCGATTGAGGTCTCGCGCAACATCGCCAGCCACTGTAAACTCTTTTTTAAATTCCCATCTGTATAAATATCTTTCTTCCTCATCACCATTCTTGACTTTATACTGTCCTTCATCGCTTTTTCCGCTGTAGGCAACAGATTTCAGCAGGTAAGTACCTGCTTCAAGCTTTTGTCCTTCTAATGAGATGGGATAAGAAAAATGGGAATTTGGTGCCATCTGCATACCAGAAGTATCAGAAGAATAGCGGCTGTCGTTTTGCCCTTTTTTAGTGACATCGTTGATCAAACAAAATGAATTCAAATAGGCAGCGGTCGGATTTTGAAAAGTCACATTGATTACATTGCGGGCATTCACTTGATCAGGTTCGACGGCTAACAACTTCAAATCTGGAACGATTTCATCCGTTGTTTGTCTCAACAAAATTGCGACGACATAGGCATATTCATTTTTGATCGCTAATCCTTGATCCTCGGACTGATCAGAGGCTTCTTCCTGCTTTTCTTTTAATGTCAGTCCACCGGAAATCACGCCTTTAAATGATTCTGAAGGCATGCTTACTTTTAAAGGCAAAGTCACTTGAGACTGTTTGGGAATCGTGATGGTCTCTGCGATGTCTACCAAATCCTTCAAATTGTGCGTTAAGGTTTCATCAGGTTCGATATCATTTTGACCATACTCAACAACGCCGTTTAGATTGGTGGTTGCCGAAGCGATCTTCGGCTCAATCACTACGTCCTTATCCGTATCATTTCTTAATAGAACCTCCACCGTTTGAACAGCACCTGGTGACATCTTCAAATCAAAATAAGTCTTAGATTTGTCTATTTGGTTCTCTGGTATGACTGGATTTACTGCAAAATTGAATTCAGAGGCCATGCCTCTTACCGAAATAAAAAAGAAAAGACTTGCCAAAACCAGTATAATGAGCTGTTTACTTTTTTTCATGATGGATTTTCCCTCTCTATCTATGTACCACCCTTACGTATCAAAACCTTACACTTAAAGGGACTGGTTGCTATGGATTTGTCGGGGTATCAGTTAGCAGCCAGGTAAATGTGGTACTGTACTTCACGGCATATTTCGTTGTTGAACCAGGCACTTCTAATTCAATACTATCTACTGCTGCGAATAAACTGTCACCCCAGCTCATAAGATAAGTACCGGCTCCTTCCCCTTTTTGGGCACTCATGACTAATG
The DNA here is from genome assembly GCF_040910045.1 of Enterococcus sp. RTP21361st1_A6_RTP21361_211029. Lineage (NCBI taxonomy): Bacteria > Bacillati > Bacillota > Bacilli > Lactobacillales > Enterococcaceae > Enterococcus > Enterococcus sp. RTP21361st1_A6_RTP21361_211029. Next base: position 3,639 of record NZ_JBDGBK010000103.1, read on the forward strand.
ATTCAGCCCCATTGGGATCCAGGGTAATCGTGCTTTTAAAATTAGAAGGTTTTGGGGATTCGGATGGTGTAACGATCGTCCCGTTAGTCAAGCGAATTTGAGCTGCTTTTAATTCTTGGTCTTTCCCTGTTTTAAATTGGCCATTTTGTTTGACATGCAACGTCCAGCCGCTTTCCGTTCCTCGGTTATCTGTGACTTGTACAAAATTTGGTCCTTCTTGTTCTGCACCTGCTGCATCCTCATATTTTTGCAATGAGGCATGGTAGACTTCCGTTTTTGAAGTGATTTTTTGCATGCCAAAATACAAACTGGAGGCAAAGTCGATCGATAACGGTCCGTTGGTTCCTGGTTCAGGTTTGCCATCTGGCGTGGTGGGATCGACTGGTTTGATTGGATTGTCTGGATCTGGGTCTATTGGACTGATTGGATCCGTTGGCTCCGTGTTTGGTTCAAAGACAATTTGACCATTTGAATGATAAGCTGCCACTTCTGCTGCTTGAGCAGTGACCGTGCTCGTCATTCCCAATCCTACGAATACTGCTGCGGTTACTATTTTTTTCACTTTTCTGCCCCTTCTTATTCAGTCTCTGGTACATTTTTGAGGTACCAAGTCAAGGTTGTTCGATATTCTTTGGCTAATTTAACCGAACGACCAGGAATGTTTAATTTTACAGCTGCCGCTCCTTCTGATGCATCAGCACCAAAGCGATAGATCCAAGTCCCCATCCCTTTGCCTGCCGGGACATTCACCAAGTTCATTTCACTATTGGGAACAAATGTGTGATTCTCTACTACTGTTGGTGCATACTGCTTATCTGTCACAGAAATTGCTGTTCCGGAAGAAATTGATAATGAAGCCCCTGCTAGCACTTCACTCTGTGCTGTCTTAAATTGACCGTTCTGTATGACGCTAAGAGACCAGCCTTCTTGAGTCCCCCGTTTATCTGTGACTTGCACATAATTCGGACCTGCTAAACTTGAAATGAACTCTTGCAGTTTTGCATAGTAATCCATTGTTTCTGATGTGATCTTTTGATTGCCAAATTGGAAACTGGAGGCAAAATCAATTGACAACGGCCCAGCAGTTCCTGGATTTGGTCCCATTGGATCCGTGGGATCGACCGGGTCGACTGGTTTTTCCGGATCGGTAGGGTCGACTGGTTTAGTGAGATCATTATCCGTTTCAAAAATAATTGCCCCATTTGATGTATACTCTGCTGCAACTGCGGTGATCGGCAAGATTATTGAACTAAGGATGACGATACCCATCGTTATTAAACTCTTTTTCATTTCATTTGCTCCTTTTTGATAAAATACCTAGTGCTGCCAACAAGCAACCCCCATCGCGAGTTAACTGGAAGAGTCAGAACCCGTTGTGGGTAAGATTTTATGTCCTTGTTGGTCGAATGGCTGATTTCTCAGTACTTTCGCCTATGGTCTTGGATTTTTTGCTGGATATTCCTAAACGCCATAAAATGACGTTCCGCCATTGCTGTCATCCGCGCCTATTTCAGCAGCTAAGGTAGTTGCCAAAAACAAGAATAATCAGCCGAGCAAACTTGCATTAATGACTGTTTTTATCTTTACTCTTCTGCCTTTTATGGATTGCCTGGAGCAGATACTAGTTGCCAGGATAACGTTCCGCTATATTCGCCTATTTTTTGCTTTTCTACCGGAACAACTAATTTAAGACCTTTATTCGCTGTTTCTCCCCATTCTTGATTCACATGATAGTCGCCGTTTTCGGTCAATTCCGTCTCTTCAACGATAATTTCCCCATTTGTTAGTAATTGCTCTTCCCCATTTTTTACAAAGAACAACGTATTTTCTAAATGATCTGTCCCATTACTCAAGCTCTGCTGTTCTTTCACAGTGAGCCGCCAAGGACTTCGTTCAGATCCTCGTGTATCTTTGACAATCAAATCTCCTTGAATGTCAGGCCAATACGTTTGAGTGGTGGTAGTGATTTTTTGTGCCCCAAAATCGATAGTTGTCGGTACACTGCTCAAGGTCAACTCACCAGCGATCGCCACATTCACTGTTTTTTCAGCAGTTTGCCCATTTTCGGTGAAATGATACGTAGTTGTGACATTTTTTAGCAGCTCTTCTTCGCTTGTTTGCTGGATCGATTCGAGTGCTTCTGGTGCAACTTGCGGCAACTGCTCGTCTCGACCATCAGCAAAAATCGTTGCGGCTTCCGTATATGCTGCTAAATCAGCTTGATTCGTGATAGCCGTTGCTTCCCCTAAAGTCAAGCGGCTATCTTTGGCAAAGACAGCGAATTGCCGATTGCTTGCCAAGGCACTCTCATTTTTCACGACTACCAGATTGACTGCTTGTTCTACAGATGATTGATTTGCTGCTCCTGCTTTGAATGAAACAAGATGCTTGCGAGAAGTTGCTGACCCCAATGGTTTTTGAATCTCTGCTATTGCTTCTTCCGTCAGACTATCTGTAAAGAATGGGCGTCCTTGTGCCTGCAAATAGTCCAGTGCATCTTCTTTAGTGAGGTTCTCAGCTTCTTGTTCTGTAATGATTGCGTTCTGAGCACGAAGTTCAGCTTGATTCGAGTAAGAAACCTTCACTTGATAGCTGTATTCACCATCGGGAATCTGCCAATCGACTGGATCTGAAGACGATTGTTCTGGGATTGTTTCTGTCGCACTAGCAACTTTGCTTGACTGGATCTGTCCAGCATAAAACCAAGAACCTTTATTCTGGGTTTCTGGTGTAAAGGTCAGTATCGGTAAATTTGACCCAGTATACGGAATAAGCAGCCGCCCTTTTTGAACCTGGATGCCAGCAATATCTGTTCCCCATGCTTGAATCACAAGTGGCGCATTATTTTCTTTAACGCCTGTCACGTCATGAGTGATTGAACCTTGCCCATCAGCGATACCGGGCATTTCGACTTCATAGTCGATCACTGAACCAGGAATCGCAATTCCGTAGCCATTGACTCCCGTCACATCATTGTCCCCAATGAATGTTTTACCAGTCGCTTTTTCGATGCCGCTAAAAGTGATCGGCGTGATCGGCGTCGCATTGTTTGCAACTGGATTGATAGTCAATACTTGGTAGCTTGTGACTTCTCCAAACCAAGTGCCCTGACTTTTTGCTCGTGCTGCAGCATCATTCTCCGTATTTTTGATCCAAGTCAAATGATCTTTTTTTGAATCTGGCACTTCAAAATAGGAAAGGTTGATCCGACCAGTACCCGGAGGAGATTCAATGGTTGCCTCATCTTCGATGGTTAACTTACTGCCTGAAATCATGTTGTTTGCTGAAGAAATTCCAATACCGGCATTTTTCGACAGCTGGATCGTCCCAAACTGGTGATAAGTCGTACTATGGTTGGCCGCTGTAGCTGAGCGCCCATTTTTTATATCCCCACCGGTAGCCATCAATGTCAATCCGTTAGTCACAGTTAATTCGGTAAAATTCACGAGACCTAATCCTGTCATAGATATGGGCTCATCTTGGTAAGCATTGGTTCCATCTACATTCTCGCCAAAATTCATTTTGACTTGATTGGTGCTGTTAGCAACGATTGCATTGGTGAAATTGTCCGTTGCATTTCCGCCAGAGATCCCATTGATACTTTTCGCCCCTTGAATACGCATCTCTACATCGCGCAAAATCTGATTAGAGGAAATATTCGAGTAATAGGTGGTATATAAATTACCAATACTGGAATCTTCCGCTTGAATGTTCATCATGATCTTGCCGCTTCTCGTATTGCTAGCAGTTCGGCCGCCATCCCCATAAATCGTGGCACCGTTCAAGACATCCGATCCTGGTTTTGTATAGATGTTCAGCGTAATCGTATTGGATGTATCTGTTCCGACAATATTTGTACTGTTGAATGGATTTCCGCCAGAAATATTGGTCCCGCTAGGCAGCTTAAACTCACCGTCATAATTTCTTAAATCCAATGTTAAACTTGCATTTCCCAATAGTCTGCCATTATTAGTCACACCGCCAGAAAAACCATTAGAGCCAGTTCGTGGGGTACCGGAAAAGTTCCCGCCGAAAATCCGATTATTCGAATTTCCGTTGATCGTATGAGAACTGGAATCTCCGTATGAAGCCCCTAGAGAGGCATTGATCACCCCATCATAAACCGTTACTGCCACGTTCCCACCAATCAAGAGATCGTTCCAGCCGCCGCCAGACAAGAACCAATCCACTTGTCCGTTATTGACTGTCGTTTCACCATTACCATAGACTCTTCTACCGGTATAGCCAGTACCTTCAAGGGTGTCTACGATCCCTGAGTTCAATGTATTCGATGCATTTCCTTCAATAACTCCAGAGAAAGAGCCGCCATAGGTCCAGCGAGCAACCGTATTATTTAGAATTGTTTTAGTATTCCCTTTGATGTAGATATTCCAGGTAGTTCCCGGATCTCCCCCACCGCCGACAATATCCCAGCCAGATAGTTCCCCTCGATTTTTGGTTGTTGTGGAATAAGCAAGGTTGGTCGGTTTTGATCCTTTATAAGCAATACCGTCTCCACCTGGACTGCCATCTGCTGTAATCGACCCCACTTCAATCGTGGTATTCCCATCAATATAACCGCCGCGACCTGCAGCTGTAGTATATGTTGCACCATTTGAAAAAGAACCGCTGACCAGATGGGAGGTAATATTGCCGTATACTTTGAAACTTGCTCCCGCTTCTGCTAATTGAGCCCGTTGTGCGGGAGTATAATTGTCGTAAGTCGTTGTATTCGAAGCTCCCATCGAACTTTGTGAGAGCGTGCTGACATTGTTCCCGCCGCCGCCATTGAAATCACCGATCCCACCGACACTAGCGCTAGGACCCGCTTTGACCGTATTTACGATGTTTCCATTGATTGTGCCAGAGTATCGATTACCACCTTCAAAAGTTGCCCGGCCTGTAGAATAGAGACTCGAATCAAGATTCGTTACGATGGCATCTTTAGCAGGTTCCGAGCCAATATTTCCATAATAGGAACCGCCGATAAAACGATTGGCTGTCCCAGTCCAGCCTCCACTACCGGAAACAGTGCTGTTGATTCTACCGTCGATCGTTCCATACTGAACCCCTCCGACAAACGTTCCCAACCGAAAATTGGCATTTTTCGTAGCAATCGTCGTTTCAACATTCCCAGTCACATTGGCTGCATTTGTAGCACTTGATCCAACACCACCGCCATAATAGTTTGTCAATGTGCCATTCAATTGCTTGATCGCTACTTTTGTATTGCCATCGATCGTTCCAACATTGGCTCCCCCTGCAATGGTACTTATCCCAGAGACGGTATTGTTTACGTTGATCGTTACATTCCCCTTCAACGTTCCGCCGCTTTGGTTGCCCCCATAAATATTCCAAGTACCTGAACCCGTGTTATTCACATGGATCGTCGGATTGCCTTCCAGATCCCCACTGTTTGTGCCACCATATATCGTAAAGCCATTTCCAACGGCACCCCCATTGAGGAAAAGACTGTGCCCGTTCATGTAAATCGTCGATCCCCTATAGTCGATATTGCGAAACACGATATCCGAGCCAAAATAATTATTCGTTGAGAAATCAACCCGTCGACTGCCTGAAGCCAATGTTGTCGCATCTGTGATGGGATCGTTAGCATGACCAGTTAATATCAAGCGACTAACTTTCCCTTGTAATGCATAAAACGTGATATTGCTACTGTCTACTGTGCTTGGTATTGTTTTGGCTGTCAGATCAGCCGGTAAAGTCAAGGTACCCCCTGATCCGACATACAAAGCAAACTCACCGCCATTGCCATTTTGATACATATCAAACAAGGCTTGCCGAAAGCCATCGACACTATTTGCATACTCAGCGTAAGTTTCCCCATCGCCTGCAGGACTTGGAACGGCAACAAGTCGTGAAGGATCTGCACTTGCAATAATATCTTTGATGGACAGGTCTACTAAGGAACCGCTAGACCGGACACTCACGCCCTGTTTAAAAACTGCTAGCAGGATCTGATCATGATCTAGGTCCACGTTTTGCAATGCTTCATTACTATAAATTTTTCCTTCTAGCTGCCAGCCTTCAAAGGATGCCGGATTTTTAAAGGAAGGAATGTCCGTTGCTGTAAGACGTTCCCCTTTTTTCTTGCTGATTTGAAGGCTTGTTTCTCCTGTTTCCAACAAACGCCCTTCAGCACTTTTGAAGGTTATCGTCAGTTCTTCTGACTCTTGTGAAGAACTAGTAACAGATTCTTGGGAATGAGATTCAGATGCTGAATGTGCTGGCGATTCATCCGATTCTGCTGTTTCAGTCGCTTCAGATGTTTCGTTTGTTTCGTTATCCTGACTTGCGGTACCTTCACTGCTTTCACTGCTACTTTCTCTGTTACTCGTGATACTTTCCTTATTATCTATATCGCTAAGCTTTTCTAACTCGTTTAAAGTATCCGTTGTTTCACTTTTTTGCGCGATACTTTCTGCATGTGCAACTACCTCTGTATATGAAAAACAAGGAGAAGATACTAATAGAAAAACAAGAAAATTGGTTAAAAAACGATTCACTTTATCCCTCCTGACTGAGTGAAAATGAGTAAAATATTGCGCAATACACGCATTATGCTATCCATAGTCTATATCCAAATAAAAAAAGGATTATAATTTTTTTTCATCCATTCCAAAATTATGATTATAAATTGACATCCTAACCGCTTGTTTCTTCTCATTTTTGGCCTTGTCAGGCAGTTTGTTTGACATTTACTTGAAATGCTTGGAAAGGATAAATTTAGAGTTAATTTCACCTAGCATACTAAAAAAACGTAAGAGTTCAAGAGATATAATTAGAATAAGATTATAAAAATCACATAATAAAGCAATCTTTACCACTGAAAAATTAATCTATTATCCGAATTATTTGTACTTGATGCCCCTATATAGAAATCGCTAACATCATTTATATTTCATAGAATTAATAATGTTATAACGAATAATAATTCACTGTATTTTCTAAAATAAAATAACTCAAAGTATAATAACCGAAAAAAATTTTATAATTTTTTCTAAACAACATTAGAAAAATAATACAATCATAAAAAATAAAATAACTATTAATCTAATTTAACAGCATGTATTTTTATTTCCGTGCGCAAAAAAAGCACCAAACAGTGTAGTGACCCCAAAAAGTTAGACTTTTATGGAGTGGAGAAATCCACTCCTTTTTTGTATGATAAGATTAACTGT
>NZ_JBDGBK010000104.1:0-10261 GCF_040910045.1 Enterococcus sp. RTP21361st1_A6_RTP21361_211029
TTTGAGTTGAAACGAAGAAAAAGTGTTAGTAGAAAATCGCCTTCGATTTTCCACCAACACAAAATATTATAGAACCCCTTTTTTTAAGCATAAGAGTACGCTCTAAATAAATGTGGGGGAAATATAGTCAGGATCACTCGACCCATTTATAAAGGAACGTTCTCATAAAACACCCTTCAAAAGTTAGTTTTTTGGGTTAACTTTTGAAGGGCGTTTCCGTTCTAGCCAGTGCTAGTGCTTTTTTTAGTAGCATCCGAAGTGATACGCCTTTTCAGCTACTCCTAACTATTAAAGATAAAACTTCTTGTAGAAATTGACCCTAATAAAAGGGACCATATACCTATGGAGGTTGACTACAATAGACTCTAAACTAATTAATGAGGGAGAGAAAGATGGAAAAAATAAGCTTATTGTTGATCAGGGCTCTTTCAGAGCAAGACGGGTTTATGACAACCAAAGAGATCGCTGCAAAAGTAGGTGTCAGTACGAAAACAGTTCGTAGATATGTGGAGAAAATCAATCAAAGCCAATCGCTTTATGGCTGTGTGATTCAAGGGAAGAAAGGAAGTGGCTTGTTTTTACAAATAATCAATCATGAATTATTTCAACGTAGCTTAGAAAACACACCTCAAGAAGATTTTGTGACACAAATCATTGAGTACTTCGTCCAAGAAGACGAATACATCAAGTCAGAATTATTATGTGAACGCTTATTTATCTCACAAAGCAAGTTATCTCAAGAACTCAAAAAACTGCGACGGATTTTAAGCCATTATAATTTATCCATCCAAACAAAGCCTTAATACGGCATGAAGCTTTGCGGCAGTGAATTCGACTTACGTCGCTTTATGGCAAGCAATTATCTGCAAAAGACACACCTTAAACAACTGCATCAATTACCTTCTAGTGAAGGGACGCCATCGCAGTTGCATCGACAGATTCAAGCAATCATTTTAGCTGAGTTTTCTCAAAAAGCCTATCCGATTTCAGAAGCTATAGTGACGAACTTAGTCAATCACCTAGCAATCGCTGTAATGCGAATGCAAAGCGGCCGCTACTTGGATCGCAATCTGCCTATTGGAGGAAGAACCAATGCTGAACAATCATTATTAGGCAAGCGAATCGTCAAGCGGATCGAAGAAGAATGCAGTGTTCTTTTTACAGAATGTGAGCGAAATTATGTGCTTGGTCAGATCGTGGGGAAACGGGTCATTCCCAAAAATGAAAAAAACGTTGTCTCAGAGGAAGTTTCGGACTTAGTGAGGCAAGTTCTAAAAAAAATCAAAAACCGAAGACAAATTGACTTCAGTCAAGATTTGGACTTACAGACGATGCTGATGCTTCACTTTGTTCCTTTGATTGATCGAATCGAATTAGGAATTGAGCTGAAAAACCCGCTGTTAGATGACGTAAAAGTCCATTGCAATGTAGGATACGACTTAGCTATTATTGCTGGTCAAGTAATCGTTGCGCATTTCAATAAGCGTATCAGCGATCATGAACTTAGCTATTTAGCCATGCACTTTGATGTCGCCCTGAATAAGAAGAGTTCACAAACGCAGCGTAAGTATATTTTAGTTGTAAACGATCTGGGGAGAGCAGCCAATGCATTTTTAAAAGAAAAGTTTGAATTCTATTTCCGAAATTACATTAAAGAAGTAACGGTTTGTAATCAATATGAATTTGCTCAGTTCCTAAAAGAACAAGACTTTGATTTTATCTTTTCATCAATCGATCTACCTTATGAAGAAACCATTCCTGTAATGAGTTTTGACTATTTTATGCGGCCTGAAATGATCAAAAAAATAGCTGATGCACTGTCGACTGTTTTTTACCGTTGAAAAACTTTTGACCTTCTTTAAGGAACCGCTGTTTATTTGTGACCAAGACTTTGAAACAAAAGAAGAAGTGATGCATTTTTTATGTCATTGCATTAACGAACAATATCAGATGCCAAATAATTTTGAAGCTTTGGTATTTGAACGAGAAGCTTTTTTTGGAACCGATTTCTTGCCGATGGTTGCTTTTCCACACCCCAATGTATTGATTGGATCGGAAACAGTGATTGCTGTTGCCCATTTGAAGAAACCAATATTTTGGTATAAACAATCGGTTCGTTTGGTCTTCTTACTAGTCATTGCTGAGCAAGACCATTTAAAGGCTAAGTCGCTAAACGATCATTTGATCAAAATATGTACATCATCTGAGAAAGTGAACGAACTGATTGCGACGAATGACTTCATCACATTTATCCATCACTTAAAGGAGTAGATTATGACAGACAAAAAAATCAAACTATCAGGAGCATACAATTTTCGCGATTTTGGCGGCTACCGTAACAAAGAAGGAAAGCGTCTCATACGTGGGCGACTCTATCGTTCTGATGAATTAAGCAAGATTACAGCTGCAGATCAAGAAAAGTTAGTACAACTTGGAATCAGTAAGATCATTGATTATCGAAATAAAAAGGAAAGACTGAATAATGAAGATCGGCCGATCGGTAATGCAGAGATTCTTTATTTGACACCCATTGCGGATATTGCTGCCCTAGCTTCTTCTGAACATGATGAAGAAAGTTCACTTTCTCCCCAAAAAATGACGGCGGCTCTGGCAAAAGAATTAATGATCCGTCAGAATGAAGAATTTGTTGAAAATAAACAGTGTCAAGACGTTTATAGAGAAGTCTTAGAAATTCACTTAGCTGAAGAGGGGGCAATCGTCCAACATTGCCGTGGAGGGAAAGATCGCACTGGTTATGGCGTCGCTCTCATTCAATTACTACTTGGCGTCAGTGAAGCAGATGTGATGCATGACTATCTCTTAACCAATGTATACAAAAAAGAAAAAAATGAGAAAAGCCTGCAGCTGTTGCTTCAAGAGACCGATAATCCCGATTTTGTTCAGGCGATGCGCTATTTTAAAGAAGCTGATCGTCATTTTTTGCAGAATGCATTGGCGCGAATCGGAGCTTATGGTGGAGTTGAGGGCTATGTGGTCAACAAACTTGGTTTTTCCCAACAAAAAATCCGCTTGTTAAGAGAAAAATACTTACAAAATTAAGGATAGGAGGATATTATGAATACGTTTAAGAATAAGGTGTTGGCGGGAGCAATTAAGGTGCAAAATAATGTTTATATGAAAGCGATCTCTAATGCCATGATGGGGTTAATGCCGATTATGATGATCAGTTCGATTGCTTCTTTAATCAATGCCATCGATATTGGCAATACACAACAAATAATGGATCAAATAGGTCTTAAATCATTGTTGACACAAATCAATGCGATGACCATCGATGTCATTTCCGTCTATGTTGCCTTCTTAGTTGGCTATAAACTGGCGGAACATTTGAATGCAGATCAATTAAACGCTGGCATTATGAGTTTAGTTTCATTCTTGATTTTAAGTCCCATCGCAACATTCGAAGAGACCAAAGTGATCGAGTTTTCGACGCTGGGTTCTAGTGGAATGTTCGTTGCAATGTTCGGCGGGATACTAGGTGCAAGGATTTATATTCTATGTGTGGAAAAGAATCTGACAATCAAAATGCCAGACTCAGTCCCACCAATTGTCAATAAGTCCTTTGCTGCAATCGTTCCTGGAGTGATTGTTTCCACGATCATGGGGATTATTTATGTTGTAATAGCAGCTACTCCATATGGAACGTTAACAGATATGATCTACACGTGGGTTCAAGCACCGCTAACCTTATTGGGTGCCAATGTGTTTGCTTGCATGATTATTGTGGCATTTATTGAATTCCTATGGTTTTTCGGTATCCATGGTGTATTAGCTGTCTATCCAGTGTTGATGCTGGTCTTTTATCAACCTATGCTAGACAACTTGGCTGCCTATAGTGCTGGCCAACCATTGCCACATTTGTTTACCATTGGTTTTATACTCAACAATCGCGGCGCTCGTTCCTTTGCAGTAGCTTTATTAGCCATTTTCAGTTGCAAATCAGAACAGCTCAAAGCTGTTGGGAAAATTGGATTGATTCCTTCTATGTTTGGAATCTCAGAGCCAATCAAATTTGGGATTCCGCAGGTGATGAACATAAGGATGTTGATACCACTTATGGTAACACCAGCTGTTTCTGTTTTATCAGCTTATTTATTAACGATTGTTGGCTTTATGCCTTATCATAATGGCGTCAATATCCCAACAGGATTTCCAATCATTTTTGGCGGTTTCTTAACGAATGGCTGGCAAGGGATTATCGCTCAGCTGATCCAATTTGTGTTATGCGTGCTGATTTATATTCCTTTCATGCGCTGGCAAGATAAAGCAGCACTGGCAGAAGAAGGAAAAATTGCGCAAGCATAACAAGTACTGACAGCCTATAAATTAAAATTAAGTGGGGGATTTAAGATGAAAAAGATCGTTTTAGTTTGTGCTGGTGGAATGTCTACTGGTGTCTTAGTAAATAATATGAAACAAGCAGCTCAAAAAAAAGCTATTCCAGTATCGATTGACGCATTTTCAATCGAATCGGTAGCTAGTGTGGCTAAAGATGCAGATTGTGTGTTATTAGGTCCAAAGGTTTCTTATCGTTTAGCAGAAGTTCAAGGGTTAGTGGCTCGCCCAACAGCTTCTATTGATATGCGAACTTACGGTATGATGGACGGACAAAAAGCACTAGAACAAGCGCTGGAATTGATAGGAGAGTAAGATGGAAGAAAAAGAACAAATTTGTTTTCAAATTATTTCCGAAGCTGGGATGGCAAGAAGTTGCTTTTTCGAAAGTATTCAACAAATGCGAAAAGAGCAAACAAAAGAGGCACTATCTGCGATTGAAAGCGGCAAGAGTCATTATCACAAAGCGCATATTGCTCATCGGCAATTGGTACAGCAAGAAGCACAAGGTGATAAAGTTTGGATGTCGTTGTTATTGAGTCACGCCGAGGACTTGTTAATGAGTGCAGATATTATGAGTGAGTTGGCCAAAGAGTTCAATTTACTTTATGAAGAAGTAAATGGGCTAAAGCAGATGATTGATCAGCATATTTCTTCATTGAACACAAAAGAATAACAATCAAAGAAGAAAGACGTCTACGATGAGACGATTCGAGTGAAATCGTGGACGTCTTTTCTTGGTCTATGGCAGGTGGAACATTTTTCTAGGAAAAAGATAAAAAAAGCTGGTCTCAAAACGGAGCAGGCAAGAAAAGTGGATTACCAAAGCAAATGGCACTATCTCTTTGAGAGGATGGGATGCATGGACTCGTTCAAAGAAGTAAAAAAGCAAAAGAAACATACGAAGAACAGCTCCCCCATTTCTTCCGTTAAGAAGAAACGGGGGAAAGCTGGTTTTCATTAAAAAAGCCCCTTTTTCAGGGGCCAGTAGGGATGATCTTTCTAGGACCATTCCACATTCGCTCGTTTCTCAAAGGAATAGTTTATTTTTTCAAGGTATACCCTTGGTCTAGTAACATTTTTTCCGTTCGTTCCATGCTGATGCCATTTGAAGTATCACCTTCAAATGTGACCCCTGGCAATTGCTTTGCCGCATCGTAGTCTAAATTACTGTAATCGATCGTCAATGATTCGGTTGCTGCATCTTCTCCGTAATCAAGCGAATAATCGATACCCTTGATTGCCTGATACTGTTTGGCGATCGGATCCAATAATTGTTTTGCTTCCTCTTTCGTAGATACGCCAACAGAAGAATAAGGCATGATATTGTCGGCGGTTTGCTTTTTCACTTCGTCACCTTCGTAATTGAAGACCAACTCCATTTGAACTCCGTTTTGTTCATTCGTGAATGTCTTGGTTTTTTGACTCGCTCCATTTGCTCCGCAACTTGCTAAAAAGAATATACCCAACAACGCTATAAATCCCACTACTGTTTTTTTCATTCTATCCCTCCTTTTTTTCATGATAGTATACTCCACCTGCCAGAGCTATTCATATGCTCAAAAACAAATAGTCTTTTTTTGTCCGATAGGCAATCCATATCGTCAGCGGGAAAATGATAAATTGTTGAAAAAGTTCGTGAATTTTTTCTCGAATTTTCAGATGTATTCTTGTTATTGTATGCAAACAAATGTAAGACGAGAGGCTAGTTTCACAAAGTTTTTTCAGAAAAGAAAATGAAAAGCAAAGAATTTTTAATTTGTGCAATCTTTTATTGAAAAGAGAATTACATCTTTTAGTAGCAAATACTGCAAATGTTTGCTAAAATAGCAGTGTCGGTTAAGCATTGCTTAACAAATAAAGTTTTTTAAAACTTAGGAGGAATTTTTTATGCCAGTAGTATCAGGAGCTGAATTCTTAAAAGCTGCTCGTCAAGGCGGATATGCAGTAGGTGGATTCAATACAAATAACTTAGAATGGACTCAAGCGATTTTAGAAGCTGCTGAAGCGAAAAAAGCGCCAGTTCTTATTCAAACTTCTATGGGTGCTGCAAAATACATGGGCGGATACAAACTTGCTAAAGATCTTATCTGTGATCTAGTTGAATCAATGAACATCACTGTTCCAGTTGCGATTCACTTAGACCATGGTGACTACGATGCAGCAATGGAATGTATCGAAGTTGGCTATACTTCAGTTATGTTCGATGGTTCTCATTTACCATTCGAAGAAAACTTGAAATTGGCTAAAGAAGTTGTTGAAAAAGCACATGCTAAAGGCGTTTCTGTTGAATGTGAAGTTGGTTCAATCGGTGGTGAAGAAGATGGCATCATCGGAGCTGGTGAATTAGCAGACATCGAAGAATGTAAACAAATGGTTGCAACTGGTATTGATTACCTAGCTTGCGGAATTGGTAACATTCATGGACAATACCCAGAAAACTGGCAAGGACTTGCTTTTGACCACTTACAAGCAATCGCTGATGCTGTAGGTTCTGATGTTCCTTTAGTATTACACGGTGGTTCTGGTATTCCTCAAGAACAAATCGAAAAAGCAATTTCAATGGGTGTTTCTAAAGTAAACGTAAATACTGAATTCCAATTGTCATTCGCAAAAGCAACACGTGAATATATCGAAGCTGGTAAAGACCAAGAAGGTAAAGGTTTTGACCCTCGTAAACTATTGGCACCAGGTAAAGCTGCAATCATCAAAGATGCAGAAGAACACATTGACTGGTTCGGTTCAGCTGGTAAAGCTTAATTCTTTCAGTTCAAAAGAACGATCACAAGTGATCGTTCTTTTTTTGTGGGGAAATCCTGCTTTTTTCTTTGTCTGTTCTATGCTAAAATTGGCATGATACACACAAACTCTAAAGTATAGGTGGATATAGATGAAAAAAATTGTCATTCAAGGCAATCGTCCCTTAAAAGGAGAAGTGACGATCAGCGGGGCAAAAAATAGTGCAGTAGCGTTGATTCCTGCGGCGATTTTGGCTGATTCTCCTGTCGTATTAGAAGGGGTGCCGGATATTCAAGACGTGCACTCATTGATTGAAATTTTAGAAATTATGGGTGTTCAAACGCACTTTGAAGAAAACACACTGACGATCGATCCAACCGAGATCGTTTCGATTCCGATGCCAAGCGGCAAAATCAATAGTTTACGCGCTTCTTATTATTTCATGGGCGCATTGTTAGGCAAGTTCGGTGAAGGAGTCGTGGGCTTACCTGGCGGCTGTTTCCTAGGTCCTCGTCCGATCGATCTGCATATCAAGGGATTCGAGGCGTTAGGGGCTACGGTTACGAATGAGCATGGTGCGATGTATTTGCGTACAAGTGAAGCGGGGCTTGCCGGAGAACGGATTTTCTTGGATATGGTATCTATCGGAGCGACGATCAATGTCATGTTGGCAGCTGTCAAAGCTAAAGGCAAGACGATCATCGAAAATGCCGCTCGCGAACCTGAGATCATTGATGTGGCAACTTTGCTGAACAACATGGGAGCCAAGATCCGTGGGGCAGGCACCAACGAGATCCGCATTGAAGGCGTCCAAGAATTACACGGTTGCCGTCATTCGATCATTCCCGATCGGATTGAAGCAGGCACTTATCTTTCTTTGGCGGCAGCAGCCGGTGAAGGAATCACCATCAAAAATGTCATTTATGAGCATCTTGAAAGCTACATCGCTAAATTAGAAGAAATTGGTGTGCGCATGGATATCAGTGAAGATGAAATCTATGTTTATCCATCGAAAGATTTAAAGCCAGCCAATGTAAAAACATACCCATACCCTGGTTTTGCTACCGACTTGCAACAACCGATCACTCCCTTACTTTTGAAAGCAAATGGCACGTCAGAAATTTTGGATACAATCTATGCAAAACGTGTCAATCACATACCAGAACTTGCACGGATGGGTGCGCAAGCAACAACGGAAGGCAATTTGATCTTGCTCAACGGACCGAGCCAGCTTCATGGCGCAGAAGTCGTTGCATCAGACTTGCGAGCAGGAGCTTGTTTAGTAATTGCTGGACTGATGGCTACGGGAACCACCACAGTCTTCAATGTCGAATATATTTTACGGGGATATGATCATATAATCGATAAACTTACAGCCTTAGGGGCTGACATTCAAATGGTAGAGGAGTAACTATGAGCGACTATCTAACAATGGCAGAACTGGAGAACAAAACGCTAAAAGAAATCTACACGTTTGCCAAAGAATTTCGAATTCCTTATTACAGCCAAATGAACAAAAAAGAATTATCACTGGCTGTTATTCGGGCCCAAGCAGAAAAACAGGGTTTCTTTTATATGGAAGGTATCCTTGATATCGTTGGACAGGAAGGTTATGGCTTTTTGCGTCCAATCAATTATGGCCCCAGTGCAGAAGATATCTATATTTCTTCTTCTCAGATTCGCCGCTTCAGTTTGCGAAATGGCGACAAAGTAGCGGGGAAAGCGAGACCGCCAAAAGAGTCAGAACGTTATTATGGTTTGATGCATGTAGAATCTGTGAATGGCAAAGATCCGGAAGAAGCAAAAGAACGACCGCACTTCCCTGCATTGACGCCGCTTTATCCGAATCGTCATTTGAAATTGGAAACTACCCCTGGTCGTCTGTCAACACGGATGATCGACATGCTGGCGCCGGTTGGCTTTGGTCAACGGGGATTGATCGTTGCCCCGCCGAAAGCCGGGAAGACTAGTATATTAAAAGAAATCGCTAACGGGATCACTGACAATCACCCGGATGTAGAGTTGATCGTCTTATTGATTGATGAACGCCCGGAAGAAGTGACGGATTTGGAACGAAGTGTCAAAGGAGATGTTGTTTCTTCGACCTTTGATCTGCAGCCTAGCAACCATACTCGGGTCTCTGAATTGGTTTTGGAGCGTGCCATGCGTTTAGTTGAAGACAAGCGTGATGTTGTGATACTGATGGATAGTATCACGCGTTTAGCGCGTGCCTATAACTTAGTCGTGCCACCAAGCGGCCGTACATTGAGTGGCGGGATCGATCCAGCCGCATTATACAAACCGAAGAAATTTTTCGGAGCTGCTCGGAATATCGAAGAAGGTGGCAGTCTGACGATTTTAGCCACTGCGTTAATTGATACCGGCAGCCGAATGGATGATGTTATCTACGAAGAGTTCAAAGGAACCGGAAACATGGAACTGCAGCTCTCTCGCAGTTTAGCCGAGCGTCGTATTTTCCCAGCCATCGATATCAAGAAATCCGGTACCAGAAAAGAAGAGCTCTTGATGAGCAGCGAACAATTAGAAGAGACTTGGCGCTTGCGCAATAATATGACTGGTGACTCATTAGAATTCACGGAACAATTCCTACAGTTTTTAAGAAAAACAAAAACCAATGCGGATTTCTTGTCTGCTTTTCATGACGTACATTTTGGCGATAAACGGCCAAAAAGAAATCTAAAAAGATAATTGCATCGAAAAACGAAACATGGTAAGATAGTCATGTTGTAAAATCGACAAATCAACTCTGGTACAGCAAATGGACCAGGGCAAAGGAGAGAAGAAGAAATGAAACAAGATATCCATCCAGATTATCATCCAGTTGTATTCATGGACTCAACTACTGGTTTCAAATTCTTATCAGGTTCAACAAAGAATTCACAAGAAACTGTTGAGTGGGAAGATGGCAACACGTATCCATTGATCCGTGTCGAAGTAACATCTGATTCACATCCATTCTACACTGGACGTCAAAAATTCACACAAGCAGATGGACGTGTGGACCGTTTCAACAAAAAATACGGTCTCAAAGACGCGAACGCTGCGAAATAATTCTGGCTCTTTGTCAGTAAGGACTGATGGGTTGTACAAAATCAAATCTGGGTCAGAATGAACCTCATTCTGGCTCAGATTTTTTGTTATCTTA
>NZ_JBDGBK010000105.1:0-9988 GCF_040910045.1 Enterococcus sp. RTP21361st1_A6_RTP21361_211029
GAAGGTCATTTTGCCGCAAAGCTGACCTATCTTGGATCGGAGAACATAGCCAAACCAAAGAAAACCAAAAAAACCAAAAAAGCTTCTGGGATTGATTCTGTCACGCGATCACTTTGGCAATCTTTCCAAGAAAACTATCCATTTTTAAAAGAGACTGCTGCCGATATCCAGCTTTTTGGGGATCATCTGTGGTTAGTACCTAGTGAATTACCATCACTAAAAGGGGTTCGCGTATTACGTCCAGGGCTTCACGTAGGGACTGTGAAAAAGAATCGTATCGAACCGAGTTTTGCATTGGCAATGGCGATCAAAGAAAATGATGAAGCACCTTTCTTGTCAATTGAGTTAGCTCAGTGGCAGAAGTACGTGGCTGGTGAAACGATTACGGTACCTGGAAATGAAGGCTGGGTCGTCTTGAAGGTGGCTGAGGTCCCGATTGGCTTCGGCAAACAAGTGCAAGGTGTGGTGAAAAACTTCTTCCCGAAAGGATTGCGGTTCACTCTGGAATAAACGAAATAGTATTTTTATTTGATCGGTCGTGCTATCATAGAAGTAGCAAATAAAGGGAGCTGATCGATATGAAAACATCAACAAAAGTAACGATTGGATTAAGTATTGCGGCAATTGCTGGCATCTCAACAGCAGTCGTTGTCTCAGACAAAGTCGTGAACAAAGTACGCTTCGCTTGCAACCGTCACAAAGTGAAAAAGTTTGTTGACGACAAATTTAATGGCAACGAAAAATTATTAGGTGTCGTCGATGATTTGACGGATAAAGATTTAGATGCATTGCTCGGCGTCATGAAGAAAGTCAAAGACAGCCGTCATAAAGTCTCGGTTTATGGAGATAACGTCAAAGATGCAACAGAGAATGTCAAAGACAAGTTGACTAGCTTTATTGATGCAGTCTTTTAAGCTAATATCTCCTTGGAGAAAATGCTGTTAGAAGCGGCCAGAAGATCGTTGAAAGAACCTGCCAGTGGTTGTCCTGCCATAGCAGTTGTTTGACTAGGCTTCATTTGGCGCTTCTTTTTTGTTCAGAGAAAAGGAAAATAGGAATTGGGAGCCATAGCAACTGGAACAGGTACGGCTACTGAATGACTGCGTTAAAAAATTGCCAGAGCTTTTCTATAGAGTCAGTGTCAGCTTTCCATGTTTATCCCAATTGAGAATTGAAAGGAATCATTTTGAAGAAAGAAAGTACCCTCACACAAAGTGAAAAAGAATATTTTATGCGTGAAGCACTGAAAGAAGCGCAAAAAGCGGAAGCAATCGCCGAAGTCCCCATCGGGGCAGTTGTCGTCTTAGAGGGGCAAATTATTGGCCGAGGACACAACTTGCGGGAAAAACAGCAAGAGGCAACAGCTCATGCCGAAATGTTTGCCATCCAACAAGCCTGCCAAGCCATCGAAAGCTGGCGCTTAGAACAAGCGCAGCTATTTGTTACATTGGAGCCTTGTCCTATGTGTAGTGGTGCAATGATGCTGGCTCGTGTCGAAGAAGTTTACTTTGGCGCCTACGATCCAAAAGGCGGTGCTGCCGGTTCTTTGCTGAATCTGTTGGAAGATGAGCGTTTCAACCATTGGTCCTACGTAGAAGGCGGGATCTTGGAAGAAGCGTGCGGGCAAGTGCTAAAAGATTTTTTTCGGGCATTGCGCCAAAAGAAAAAACAAAAAAAGTCTGGTAATCTATAGAAAAATACGTTATACTAAATTTTGCCGAAAGGCTAGGACAATGGAGGTCTTGTGAAGCGTGTCAGATCCGGAAGGAAGCAGCACTAAGCAGGAGTCTCCATGTGTCTGATTTTTTTTAATTAACTATTAGCTGATGAAAATCAGCTTTTTTTGTTGCCAAAAAGCAGAACTGCGACTTCTCTAAGTGAGTTCTTCTGAGGGGGTAGACAAACGCCCTTTTTTTATATCCTTCATTCAATAATAAATAAAAAAAGGGGCTGTGCCATAAGTCTCCTACAAGTGAAATCCGAACATGATATAGTATTGCTCTTGCGGTGCAGGGGTTCCTCGTCGCAAAAGTCAGAGGAATCTATCGCAATAGAATATGATACGGTTTCACTTGTTGGATGATGACTTATGGCATAACCTCTTGCTAAAAAGTAACTACTGGAATAGTTATCTGTCTAATCTTATATAAATTAGTGGATATGGATTGCCTTGTTCGTCAAACGCTGTTTTTTTATAAACTTCAAATCCCATGTGTTCATAAAAATCTTTTGCAAGCGGGTTTTGTTCATTCACTGCTAAATCATTAACCAAATATTTTTCTATGCCGTATGTAAGCAATTCTTTGCCTAACCCTTTTCCTCTTTCTTCGTTAGCAATAAAAAGCATTTCAAGATGTTGCTCCACGATCCCCATAAAGCCAACAGGTGCTTGATTTTCGTTTTCTATGAGAATTAAATAGGGGATTTCTTTTAATGCTTGTGGTACATACGTCTTGATTTCTTCTATTTCATGATCTGATAGAAAGAGATGCGTTGCTCTTACAGCACTTTCCCAAATGGTTAATAGCTGTTCTATCAATGGTGCCGTTCTTTCTTTTACCTCTATAATTTTCAAGTTCTTGACCTCCAAAACCTCCGATTTTTTTAATTATATCAAAGAAAAAAGATAAAAACGAAGTGCTGTATATCCAACAGATATACAGCACTTCATGACACGAATGAAGTTAGTTGCAGTCTGAGAACCACTACACCTATAAGCGAGGGGTTCTATTATTGTTTGTAGCAGATCGAATTAGATATAGTCTTCATGCCGAGGGCCATTCCTGCGGATCTCTTCTTGTTCTTCAGCGGATAATTCAGTGAAGATATCACTACCGTCTAAAAACGTGTTCCAATCTGTCCCCATCATCTCATGAAGTGTCTCTGGATCCTCGTCGGATAAACGATGGGAGGTCTCTCCATCCACCGTTTGTTGTTTCTCAGAGGAAGAAGTGTACTTGTGGCCAAAAAGTTTTTCCCACTCTGCTCGTAACTGTTCTAACATCGAAATCCCTCCTTTTTTTTTATTGTAGCACAAGGTCTTTAGAAAGGCGGTCCAAACGCTGGAAACAAAACCTGAATCGAAAAGCATCCCTCTGGTACCTCGCAAAAATTGTGCTATTCTAATAGTAGTTGGAACATTAAGCTGAAGACTTATCAAATAGCCGACAGCAAATGGGTGAGAAGAGGGATAAGATGGAAAAAATCACGCTAGTACACACGAATGATTTGCATTCACATCTGGAGCATTGGCCTAAGATCCGCCGTTATCTTAATCAACGGAAGCAAGAAGCAGATTCGAGTCAAGAAACAGTGATTTCTTTGGATCTAGGAGATTTTGTGGATCGGTGGCATCCATTGACTGAAGCAACGAACGGACAAGCCAATATTGAGCTGATGAACCAAGGACACTATGATGCAGTGACTATTGGCAACAATGAAGGTGTGGGAAATTCCAAAGAAGAGCTTCAGCATCTTTATGATCAAGCGGAGTTTCCTATCTTATTGGCGAACCTTTTCGATAAGAATGATTTGAAACCACCAAAATGGCGGCAGGATTACCAGATCATCGAAACGAATCAAGGGACGAAAGTCGGGCTGATTGCTTTTACGGCACCCTTTCCTTTGACCTATTCACCAAACGGCTGGGATATTCGTGAACCCTTGGAATTGCTGCCTTTATTGATCAATCATTTGCAGCCCCAAGTCGATATTTTAGTCTTGATGAGTCATTTGGGAATCAATGCAGATCGAGCGATCGCGGCTGAGTTTCCTCAGTTGGATGTGATTTTAGGCTCTCATACGCATCACTTATTCGAGACCGGCGAAATCGTCAATGGCGTACAATTGGCAGCAGCGGGGAAATTTGGTTTTTATATTGGTGAAGTAACGATTACGTTAGATGATCAAGGGCAAACTATCGAGCGTTCTGCCCGAGTGATCCCTACAGAGCAGCTTTTAGCTTTTCCGCAAGATGAAGAAGAGATTGCTGGTTATCTTTCTATTGGTCATCGTTTGCTGAAAACGAAACAAGTCGCACAACTTCCGTGGGCGCTTCGTTGTGAAGGGAACGAAGATTCGATTATCCAAGAAGCATTGGCGGCGCTTTGTGTTAGAGGACAAACGGAAGCTGCTGTGTTGAATAGCGGTTTGTTTTTAGGTGATTTACCGGCAGGGCGCATCGACCAGGATCAACTGCATACCATCTTGCCTCATCCGATGCACTTGATTCGAGTGACATTGAAGGGAGCAGATGTGATCCGTTTTGTTTTAGAAATGGAAAAAAATCGGCGCTTTTTACGGAACTATCCAATTGTTGGGATGGGATTTCGTGGGAAAATATTTGGTGAACTGGTTTATAAGGGGATCTCTTATGATGCCATCAATCACCAAGTATTGTGGCAAAACAAAGTAATCAATCCGGTGGAAGAATACCAGATCACATTAGTGGATCATTATTTGTTTATTCCTTTTTTTCCCACGATCGAGATAGCCGGACGCTGTGAATTTTTATTTCCAGAATTTATTCGTACGGTCTTTGGCAGCTACTTAGCACATAAATATCCGATCCAGTAATGAAAAAGTCGGAGGGGAATCTGATACAAGCACGACTATCATTACGTATTAAAACAAGGTATAATAGACAACAGGTGGTGAAAAGATGACCGAAAAACAAACAATTACAGACGAGATCACTTCGGTACTCGAGGAGATCATCGAAGAACCAGAGAAACAGCCGCAAAAAGGCGAACTGGTTACGCTTGTTAATGAAGATGAATTATTGATCGGTACACGCCAATACAAATTGGTGGTAGATTATCGCGAAGGATTTGATCCCCAAAAATTGGGCGAACGGTACAGTGAAGTATTGGCTCGCTACGATTACATCGTAGGGGATTGGGGTTATGAACAGTTGCGTCTAAAAGGTTTTTTTGACAAAGACAATCGCAAAGCATTACCGGATCAGCGGATCGACATGCTAGAGGATTATTTATATGAATACTGTAATTTCGGTTGCGCTTATTTTGTAATTCAACGAGTTGGCGGCAAGAAAGAAAAGAGTACGACCCGACGCCGTAAAAAGAAACCAGCAGCTCAAAGCAATCAAACACGTCCGGCACACATCGATGAGAAACAAGAAGTTGTTTCTCAAAAACAGGTGAAGCCAACGATTAAAAATCGAAAACCAAAAGAAAAAAAGGCGCGATCGACAGAAACGACAGTGAAAAAAACAAATAAAAAAGAATTCACGATCCGTCAACGGGAAGAGTAATTTATGAAATATAAGGGATATTTGATTGATTTAGATGGCACGATCTATTTAGGGAAAGAGCCGATACCAGCAGGCAAACGCTTCGTTGAAGCTTTGCAGAAAAAGGAATTGCCTTTCCTTTTTGTCACAAATAATACGACCCGCAGTCCAGAAACAGTCGCACAACGATTAGCGGATGAATTCGCCATTCATGTGGCGCCTGCAACAATTTATACGGCAAGTTTGGCGACGATCGACTTTATGAAAGACCACGGTCGCGGCAATAAAGTCTTTGTGATCGGCGAAGCAGGATTGATCGACTTGATTTTAGCGGCCGGTTTTGAATGGGATGACCAAAATCCGGATTATGTCGTCGTTGGTTTAGACAATGATGTCACCTACGAAAAGTTTGTCTTAGCCACATTAGCGATTCAAAAAGGGGCTACCTTTATCGGCACCAATCCAGATAAAAATATCCCTACCGAACGGGGATTGTTACCTGGAGCCGGTTCTTTGATCGCAATGGTGGAGACTGCGACACAGACACCGCCGATTTTCATCGGTAAACCGGAAGCAATTATTATGGACAAAGCCGTGGCACACCTTGGTTTACCAAAAGAGGAAGTCATTATGGTGGGAGATAACTATGAGACGGATATTTGCTCGGGGATTCGGAATGGCATTGATTCCCTATTGGTACTATCCGGTTTTACACCGAAATCTGCTGTGCCTCGTTTACCGGAACCCCCAACTTATGTCATTGATTCCTTAGATGAATGGGATTTTGACCAATGAGAAAACAAGTATGGATCGAGCGGCTAGGGATGCTGTGTTTGTTTTTATTTCTGATCAGCTTAGCAATTACGGTAACGATCAATTTTCGCTGGCTATATCATTTTGATATTCAACAGTTGAATATTTTAGATTATACCGACATTTCAAAAGAAGAATTGATAAAAAATTATGGGTTGTTGCTGGATTTCTTGAACAATCCATTGAATACGACATTAGCTTTGCCAGATTTTCCGATGTCAGCGGCAGGAGCTGGACATTTCTATGATGTGAAGAAACTATTTTTATTAAACTATGGTGTACTGCTCGTAACGTTGATCCCCAGTTTCATGCTTCTTAGATCTTTTTGGAAAAATGACCAGCGCTGGCGGTTGTTGCGACCATTGCAGTGGGGGATGCTGCTGCCGATTTTCTTTGGTTTCTTGATGGCAATCGGGTTTGATCGATTTTTTGTGACGTTTCATGAGATTTTCTTCAATAATGACGATTGGCTTTTTGATCCAGTAACGGATCCCATCATCAATGTTCTGCCGGAGACGTTCTTCATGCACTGTTTTATTTTATTTTTTGTACTGATTGAACTGTTTTTCTTTGTGATTTACTGGTGGGCAAAACAAAGTCAAAAAAAGACTATTTCATAAGTGAGAAAAGACCTAGAGGATAGCGGGAACGTCAGTCATACTGGCGTTCCTTGCTAGTATCGCGTAACGATTTACACGGTAGTCCCTTCAGGTGTTTCAGACTTGTGGGATAGTCTTTTTTCGATAGTAGCTGATTTTTACAAGTTTATTGAGTGATGTAATGAGACTTGCTTGGATGCTGGTGCGCCAAACGACTAGCTGCCGAAGCTGCGATTGCACCTACAATATCATCTAAGAATGTATGGACCCGGGGGCCTTCATGACTGTTTAATTCTTTTAAAATACCTGGCTTCACTTTATCGATGTAGCCATAGTTGGTGAAACCGATCGAACCGTAGACATTGACAATGGAAAGTGCCAAAATCTCATCGATACCATACAACCCTTCATCATCTTTGACGATTTCCTGCAATGGATGCAAAAGGCTGTTTTCTTCTGCCAATATATCTAACTGGATACCAGTCAAAATCGTGTTGTGAACCTCACGTTTACTGAGGACTGCGTTCACACTTTCAATGCACATATCTAATGTAATACCTTCGATATAATCTTTTTGTAAAAATAAAACAAGTTCGCCGATATCCTGAAGTGATACGCCGCGCTCTGAAAGTAGTTCTCTTGCCTTATCTTCAAGTGTTTTATTCTCTAATACCATGTGATTCCCTCCAATTCTTTTTTCTTACTTCTATCCTATCTTATCTTGCCCGTGGAATCAAAAAATACCGACGAACAGCAACGTAGTCGTTTCTGAACTGTATGAAAAAAAGTCGCAGAGAAATCCTGCGACCGTTCTTTTTATAGCTTTTTTCCTTTTTTATACTAGCTCTTTTTTAAGCTGTTTTTTAATATAGTAGTTTTTGCTTTTTTGGTTTTTTTAATATAGTAGTTTTTGCTTTTTTGGTAAGTAGCTTTTTTTGCAATTGTTGTTTTGCGGCAACTGCCCAAGGGTGGGCCACTAGCAAATCACCAGCAAATAGCCAGTCAAGATAACATAATGCTGCCGCTTCTAAAGAGTTATCAAGTGCAGCCAGTAGCTCCTCTAAAAAAGGTGCCGCATCTGCGCGATCCCATTCGATTTTATCTGCTAGGAAAACAATGAGATCCAGCTTTGAAAAATTTTCCTTAAGTGTCGTGTGGCAGGTAATGGCAGACAAAATCTCAGGGTCAGTGATCCCAAAGAGCTCTTTTGCCAAAGTAGCCGATTGTTTTTGATGCAGCAATAATGGTACTTTTCTTTCTTCCGGCACTATCTCCAAACCGTAATATTCTTGAAATGCGAGACGTTCATCATTGGGAATGACCATGCTGATATCATGAAACAATCCAGCAATCGTTGCTTTCTGGCAGTCGCCACCGAAACGTTTGGCAAGTTGCTCAGCGGCATTGGCTACTTCGAGATGATGTTGGACAGTCGATACTTGGTCAAAGGCTTCTAAGTAAACACGCATTTGGTTTGCAAGGGACGCATCAGGTAAATCAATTTTATACCGACTCAGCATGGTCTACTCCTTGAACAAACTAGTGCTGTGGGCAGGTTGTGTCCGGTTTTTAGGATCAATGTAATGAAGCGCATTGTTGACGGCAGTGGGGGCTTCCCCGAAACCAGTAGCAATCAAATCTACTTTGCCATCGTATAAGACCACATCCCCGCAAGCGTAGATTCCTGGAATGGATGTCCGCATATCTGATGTAACGAATACGCCTTGTCGAGTGCTTTTTAGTCCCCACTCTTTAATGTTCAAAGTCGAAGAAAAACCGTAATTAACGATCAAAGAGTCCACTTGCAAGGAAACAGATTCATCTCCTTTGACTTGCTGCAAAGCAATTTCAGTTAGACGTTTTTCTCCACTGATATCCTGGATAACATAGGGAGTTAGAATGTTGACAGAAGAAGCGCGCAGTTTGTTGACACTATGTTCATGCGCTCGAAATTCTGGGCGACGATGGATCAAATAAACTTCACTAGCGATTGGTTCAAGCATGAGCGCCCAGTCAATCGCTGAATCGCCACCCCCAGCGATAGCAACTTTGCGGCCCGCATACTTCATCAAGTCAGTTACGAAATAGTCGAGTCCATTGCCTTCAAAACGTTCACTGTCGGGTATAGACAGTTTTCTTGGCTGGAAGGAACCATTGCCTAAGGCTAAAATCACTGCTTTGGAATAGTGATTGCCTTTATCTGTGATCAGTTCTAGGTAGTCTTCGTGCTTTTCGATCTGTAAGACGGTTTCCTCCAAACAGTATTGATGATTGAAGGTAGTCAGTTGCTTTTCAAGATTTTGAACCAATTCACCGGCTTTGATCTTTGGATAACCCGGAATATCATATATATATTTCTCAGGATAGAGCGTGGCCAATTGGCCGCCTAGCTGAGGCAGACTGTCGATCAGTTTGGTTTTTGCGTTGCGCATACCGGCGTAGAAGGCAGAGAACATGCCGCTCGGCCCAGCACCAACGATGGTAATATCATATATCTCCATAGTGCATCTCCCTCTGTTGATTGATTATTCTACAGTATCACCTGGACGAATAGCTTCATTATAGCAAAAATTGTCTTAACTAGCATTTTTTCATTTTTCTGCTATCATTGTTTTAGTATTTAGTATAAACAAGGAGGCGTTAAGTGTGTCTGAATTTCCACAGCTACATTTAAAAGAAACAGGTCATAAAGCAGTTATCAAAACGAATCGGGGAGATATCACAGTAGTGCTCTTTCCAGAATTGGCCCCAAAAACCGTGAAAAACTTCGTCGAACTTGCCCAAAAAGGATATTACGACGGTATCATTTTCCACCGCGTTATTCCTGATTTTATGATTCAAGGCGGCGATCCTACCGGTACTGGTATGGGTGGCGAAAGTATTTACGGGGGCAGCTTCGAAGATGAGTTTTCAAAAGAGCTCTTCAATCTTCGCGGAGCATTATCAATGGCTAATGCCGGCCCAAATACAAACGGCAGCCAATTCTTTATTGTCAACAATCAAAACGTACCAGCGAATATGCTTGGTCAATTAGAGGGAGCAGGTTATCCTTCCGAAGTGATCGAAGCATATCAACAAGGTGGAACGCCGTGGTTAGACTTCCGTCACACTGTTTTTGGTCATGTTGTAGATGGCATGGATGTAGTGGACGAAATCGCAAACGTTCAACGAGGACCGCAAGACCGTCCTGTTCATGATGTTGTGATCGAAACAATTGAAATCAGTGCATAAAAAAGAACCCCGCGGGGTTCTTTCAGACTGTAGACAAAGTCCATTTTATGGATGATGTCTACAGTCTTTTCTTTTATAATAGATTTATGAAAAC
>NZ_JBDGBK010000106.1:0-9847 GCF_040910045.1 Enterococcus sp. RTP21361st1_A6_RTP21361_211029
ATGTTTTTTAATACCTAAAATAAAAATGGGGCTGAAGAATCAATTCTGATTCATCAGTCCCATAAATTATAGAGCCCTTAATAAGACACTGACCGCCATTTTTTGTATGGGAAAATTATTCATTTGATTTCAATGCGTCGATCATATCAACATGCTTCAATTTATAATGAGTAACCAACATAACAATGATTGTAAATAAAATGGTCATGCCGCCGGCTAACGCATAAGCAGCCCAACTAATCACTAATGGAAAAACCATGTTTTCCATCGATGCCTGTCGGAGAATAAAATCAGTCAGTAAGTATCCGACTCCATAACCAGCTAGGATCCCTAGCAAAGTAAAGACAACATTCTCACGAACAATATACATTGTAACTTCTTTGTCGTAAAAACCTAAAACTTTAATTGTAGAGAGTTCCCGAATCCTTTCCGATACATTAATGTTTGTTAAATTGTATAGAACAACAAATGCCAAGGCACCAGATAAAATGACCAAGATAAGAACAATGGAATTCAGATTCCCCATGGACTCATTTTGCGCTTTGATTTGACTAGACAGGAAGGTAGTATTCTGAACTTGGTCTGTTTTCAATAGTTCTTTAGCTAATGCGTCTTCTTGCTTTTGTTCCATCTTTTTACTCTTGATAAGAAGCGATGTAGGCTGATAGTTCGTATTTGTTGCTTTTTCATAGTCATTTCTAGAAAGATAAAGTGAGTTACCTAAATAATTTTCAGCGATACCAGCTATCTTCACTGTTACAGCTGTTTGATCCTTATCATAAAAGGTTAGCTCATCTCCAATGTGGATATCAAAAAGCTCCGCATATTTCATCGTTAGGATGGCCCCATCATCTAGTGACATTTTTTTTCCATCGGTAGAGTGTAGATGCATATAGTTCGAGAATGAGTCAGTATCAGAAGGTACCACTAAAGACAGACTTTGCTTTCCTTGTTCTTTGGACCGTAACTCAATTGTTTCATTCAATACAAGCAGGGATTGTTGAATTGTTGGATCTTCTTCTAATATTTCAAAAACTTCGGTATTGTTTGTTTTACTATCTTTTAATGTGACGATTGCTTGATAATCAGTGATAGGACCAAATTGTTTTTGCGAAACAGCACTTAATGAATCTTTTAGACCCACTCCAGCGACCATAAGTCCTGCACATCCTGCGATCCCAATTATTGCCATAATCATTCGTGATTTATAGCGAAAAATGTTTCGGTAACTGATTTTTTGATTAAAGCTCAAGCGTGACCAAAGTGGTTGAATGTATTCTAGAAAAATTCTTTTCCCTGGCTTTGGTGCACGTGCCTGCAATAGTTGCGCTGGTTTTTCTCGCAAATCACGATAGAGGACAACAAGGGCTGCACCTAAAGTAGCAAGAATAAAGGCGACTGTAGCTTGAATGATTGGCCCCCAAACATAGTAAACCCGGACACCACCTAAAAGATACCGTTCACTAGAAAGAAAATAGATTAATCGAGGTAGAAATTCGATACCTAGTACAGCTCCTAAGAGAATTCCTATACTAGATGATAAAAGAGCATAGATGATATATTTTCGAGCTATCTCTCTTTTTGCATATCCCAAAGCCTTTAATGTGCCAATTTCTTTTCGATTTTCTTCTACCATTCTAGTCATGGTGGTAAAAGTTATTAAAGCTGCTACAAAAAAGAAGAATACTGGAAAGACATTTGCAATTGCCGCTATACGATCAGATAAACCGCCGTATTCTTGAAACCCAGGATTATCTTTTCTTAGATTAAATAAATAAGTAGGCTCTTCCATTTCATTTATTTCATTTTCTTTTTTTTGTAATGTAGATTCTGCATCAGCTAACTTCTCTTTTTCTTCATTGATTTGATTTTGTTGTTTAATCAATGTCGATTCAGCAGTTTTCAGTTGTTCAATAGCACCAGCTTGTTGTTGAGACGGTAACAGAAGGGTTGCACTTTTTTGTTGTTCAATCTGAGCTTTAGCAGCATCTAATTCTGTTTGTGCATCTAATAGCTGTGCTTTTCCAGTTTCAATTTTTTCCTTAGCAGGTTTCAATTCTTCCATTGCGTCATGTTTGATTTCTGCTACACGTTCTTGTGGACGATCAGCAAAAAGCGTTTCTACTTTTTCTTGATTCTTTTCCATTTTTTCTTGATAGGAATCAGAGTAAGTTTCTAAATCTTTCACATTATCAAAAGACAGATAGAGCACCGATTGGACATCACTCAGAAATTGATTTTCGGGAAGGTAAGCAAAATATGTTACTGTACCACTGCCAACATTCGCATAGCCTCGTTCAGCTTTACTGATAAATAGGGGCGAGTTGGCAAAACCAACGATTTTGAAGTTTTTATCCTTTATAGTATCCTGCGAGTCGATAGTATAAGTATCGTTTAACTGATAGCCATATTCTTTCGCTTGTGTATCTAAGACAATTTCATTGCTATTCTTTGGTAAATGGCCTTCTTCAAGGATTAATGCGTTTTGTTTTTGGCTTTTGTTGTAAGAATTGATTTGGACAACTTCATCTGCTTCTGCTACATAATAAAATTGGTAGCCTGATTCCACTTGAATCCCTGACTCTTTAGCTACTTTAAGATCTTGATCGGTGATACCTAGTGTTGATGTAACCTGTATATCAGCTAAGTTATGTTCATCAACATAAGTACTTGCAGAATGATTCAAAATAGGCCCAGTTGCTTTGACACCTACATACAAAAAAGTACCTAGAAAGATGATTAAAACAATAGCGATAAATCTTCCTTTAGACTGTTTGATTTCTCGTAAGCTTGCTTTTAAATACGTCTTATTTTTCATTTGTTTCCTCCTACCAAACGATCTCATCGATTGAAATAGGGGATTCATTAATTTCTACAGAGCGCACTGTAGCATCATTAATACGAATCACGCGATCAGCAATGGGAGCAATGGCACTGTTGTGCGTAATGATTAAAACAGTATTTCCAGCTTGACGACTTGCGCTTTGCAACAGCTTCAATACTTGTTTACCGGTTTCAAAATCTAATGCTCCTGTTGGTTCGTCACAAAGAAGTAATTTCGGATTTTTTGCTAGCGCTCGGGCAATGGACACTCGTTGCTGTTCGCCACCTGATAATTGAGAAGGAAAGTTATTGGACCTATTTTCTAATCCTACTTGCTTAAGCACAGCATCTGGGTCAAGTGCGTTCGGTGATATCTCTGTTGCTAACTCGATATTTTCTTTTGCTGTTAGATTTGGGACTAAATTATAAAATTGAAAAACGAAGCCTACATCTTTGCGCCGATATTCTGTAAGTTGTTTATCCGAAAATTGTGCAATATCAATATTATCGATAATGATTTGACCTTCATCAGGTGAATCCATCCCACCTAATATATTTAGAATAGTCGATTTTCCAGCTCCGCTTGGACCTAAAATAACGACTAGTTCTCCTTCTTCAATTGAAAAGGATAGGTCTTCATTAGCGGTAATCGTGGTTTCGCCCATTTTATATCTTTTATACGTATTTTTTACTTCTACATAACTCATATAACGCCTCCATATTTTGAACACCTGTTGATTTAATCACATAGCGTTAGTATACTAAGAAAGAAAAAAAGGGGCAATCCTCAAATCTTATTCATCTGTTATTAAATAAACATTTAAGTTATTTTTGTATAGAAAGGATTGAAGTTATGGTAGGAATAGTTGGAAATCGCCGAACACAATATACAAAAAAAGTGATTCGAAAAGCATTTCAAGAGATTTTGATGGGAAAAGAATTTGAAAAAATCACAATTACAGAGATTGCCCAGCGTGCTGATATCAATCGAGGAACTTTTTATAAGTATTACAAAGATACTGCAGACCTTTTAGAGGAGATTGAGAAAGAAATCGTTGAACAAATTGCAGATAATTTGCAACAAGAAAATCTCCCATTAGATCTATGGCTAGAAAAATTATTACTTATACTGCAAGAAAATCCTAGTGTAAGTCATTTGATTCTGCTTAATAACAGTCATTTATTAGATTTGTTATTGGAAAAAATCAGACCGGAAACGTTTAAACGCTTTACTATTTATTTCGAAGACGCAACAAGAGAAGAATTAGAGTTATGTTTGAGTTATTTTGTCTGTGGCTCGATCGGGTTGATTGAACGCTGGCTAAAAGATTTTTCTGAGATGCAGCCTAAAGCAGTTTCTCATTTACTTATTCAAATATTTACTACAAATGTTTATGAATAAAAGAAAAGCGAACGCCAATACGTTCGCTTTTCTTTTATTCTACTAGTCGTTCATCATTCATACCAAAATATTGATGCAATGGTTTTTGTTTTCCTGACAATAGTTGATCGATCGTCACAAATTCGTATCCTTTATTTTTTAACATAGTGATCAATCCTGGTACAGCTTTGACTGATTCAGGATGGATATCGTGGATTAAGATGATTGCGCCATTAAAGACATTCTGTTTAACAACATTATTGATTGTTCCAGGATTTTTTGATTTCCAATCCTGTGAGTCAATATCCCATTGAATAATTGGCATGCCAATTGTTTCAGCACTTTTTTTATCAATAGCGCCATAAGGGGGACGGATATTGCGAGGCAAGACGCCTGTAGCCTTGAAAATAGCTTTGTTGGTTTTATTTATTTCCCTTTGTAATTCATCTGTCGAAAGTGTATTCAATTGTGGATGAGAATACGAGTGACTTGCTACCTCATGACCCTCGTCGTGGACTTGTTTTGCAACATCTGGATTTTGATCCACCATCTGTCCTAACATGAAAAAAGTAGCTTTCACGTTATCTGTTTTTAGTATATTCAACAAATCAAGTGTTGAGCTATTATTTGGACCATCATCAAAAGTAAGAGCGACGTACTTTTTATTTTCATCTAATGCAGGTAATGTATCTTTTATACTTTCTTGCGAAACCAGATCTGTATCAATGAATGGAGCAATATCTTTGTATTTTAGAGTGACTTTAGAAGTTCCAGTTGAATTTTTTGGTAAGACGATAGTCAATTCATCAGGTGTATAAGTCATTTTACTATCATAAGAAATTCTATCCATTGTTAATACAGCATCAATGATTTTTTCAGGTTCTTTGGCTTGATCAAGTATGGATTGCTGAATCACCTGTTGAATACCTAAGAGACTTCCTTCATCTGGAATCAAATCCTTATTTGTGATTTCTTTGCCAGTTTTTTCGGAAACATAAATGGCTTTCTCAGAAATACTGTCTGGCTTTTTAAAATTTTCCTTACTGCGATCCCAGATAAAACTATCTGCTTCAATTCTATACTGACCAATTTTAGAAGATATTGCTGTTGCTTTTATTCTGGCAACTGTAAGCACTTCTTTTTCACGATGCTTTTTTTGTTGCTTTTGAGCAAGCTCGTCTAAGAGCTGGTTTGCATTTTTGAAAGGAACAGTATTTTCATCAACTGGACGGTAAACAAGGCACTTATTTTCTCCGTCATTTATAGTATCTATTTTCGTTGAAATTCCACTTTGGTCTTGCTCTTCTTGGATTGAAGCCATGAGATTTTTTGCAGCAGTTTCATATTTGGCTTGAGCTTCTGCTTCTTGCTGTTTTAATGTATAAACAATATAGCCGCCAGTAGCGACAATTACTAGAATAAGTGCGGTAAACAATGCGAATATATACTTGCTATAATTAGATTTTTTCTTCGGTATTTTTTGTTGTTTGTTTTCGTTTCCGGTTTTGGGCTTTACAGCTTCATTCAATTGATTTGTATTTTCACAGGTATCAGGTTCTTGTTTGTGACGTTGGCTACGACGTGCATAGGTATTTTTGTCAGACATATGACTTTATCCCTCCATTTATCATCATAAAGTAAAATAAACGTAACATAACTGTAATATAGTTTCAACAATAGGGGGGTATTTCTTAGAATATTTAAAGAAAAGAGGTAGGAATTCTCATCCTACCTTGTTCTTCAATTTTTTTCAATTCGGGTAACTCCACCCATATAAGGAACTAGTACTTCTGGTATAGTCACACTACCATCTTCATTTTGATAGTTTTCTAATACGGCAGCAACAGTTCTACCGACTGCTAGTCCTGAACCATTTAATGTATGCATGTAATGAATCTTGCCATCGTTATCTCTATAACGGATCATTGCTCGACGTGCTTGAAAATCTTCACAATTAGAACATGAACTGATTTCTCGATATGTTTCTTGTGCTGGAATCCATACTTCCAAATCATACGTTTTAGCAGCAGAGAAGCCCATGTCACCTGTAGACAATGCCATTACTCGATAAGGAAGTTGTAATTTTTGTAAAATGTCTTCTGCATTTGCAGTCATTTTTTCTAATTCTTCATAAGAGTGTGCTGCTTCACTTAGTTTGACCATTTCAACTTTGTTGAATTGATGTAATCGAATTAATCCGCGAGTATCACGACCAGCACTTCCAGCTTCTGAGCGGAAAGAAGGACTTAATGCTGTGAAGTAAACCGGTAGTTGGTCAAGATCCAATATTTCTCCATTATAATAATTCGTTAAAGGAACCTCAGCAGTAGGAATCAAGGTAAGATCTGTTTCCGCTAATTGGAAAACATCTTCTTTGAATTTAGGAAACTGTCCAGTTCCAAACATTGCATCGCTATTAACAATATATGGAGTAATCATCTCAGTGTACCCATGTTCATAAACATGTTGGTCTAGCATAAAGTTATATAAAGCTCGTTCAAGACGGGCACCTAATCCTTTATAGTAGACAAACCGGCTACCGGCTACCTTTGCACCTCGTTCAAAATCTAATATTCCTAGGTTTTCGGCAATATCCCAATGAGGCTTTGCTTCGAAATCAAATTCTTTTGGTGTAGCCCAGCGTCTTACTTCAACATTGTCATCTTCATCTTTTCCAACTGGGACAGAGTCATGAGGCAGATTAGGTAATGTCGTTGCGATCAATTTGATTTCTGAATCAATTTTTGCAATCTCGTCATCAAGAGACTTGATTTTAGTACCGACTTCTTTCATCTCAGTAATTTTATCATCTGCTGCTTTTTTTGCTCGTTTTAGTTGAGCTATTTC
Source organism: Enterococcus sp. RTP21361st1_A6_RTP21361_211029 (assembly GCF_040910045.1). Classification (NCBI taxonomy): domain Bacteria; kingdom Bacillati; phylum Bacillota; class Bacilli; order Lactobacillales; family Enterococcaceae; genus Enterococcus; species Enterococcus sp. RTP21361st1_A6_RTP21361_211029. The sequence continues at coordinate 7,052 of NZ_JBDGBK010000106.1, forward strand.
TGCAGAAACTTCATTTCGAACTTTTTTTAATTCTTCTGTCTCTACTAGGAGTTGTCGTCTCCTTTCATCTAACTTTAAGAATTCTTCTAATACTTCTTTTTTTACTCCGCGAGTCTGTAATTTTGTTTGGACTTTGTCAAAATTTTGCCGAATCATTTTAATATCTAACATAATTCTTCCCCCTTGTTTTTCATATAAAAAAAGACCTTTTCATCCCTATTCTTGGGACGAAAAGATCTTTCGCGGTACCACCCGAGTTCAGCATAACGCTGCCCTTGTTGCCCGTAACGTGGGCACACGATCTTTCTTTCAAAAGATACACTTTTAATGAACTGGATTCCATTCTTTCCATTACTGATTCTCACCAACCATCAGTTCTCTGAAAAAGTAAAAAATGTACTAGGTTCTATGCTTTATTAGTAAGTATTTTCTCTAGAATAGCGAAAAAGCGTTAGTTCGTCAACCATAGTTTTGGGTATTTGATAAATCATTTCTCTTTAATGGGAGATGGATAATAAAGGAGGTCCAATCCGGAGTAGATTTTGCAAAAATGTAGCCACCATGCAAGGCAACGATGCTTTGAGCAATGGCAAGACCAAGTCCAGTTCCTCCAGTTTCCTGCGAACGTGATTCCTCCACTCGATAGAAGCGGTCAAATAAGGAGTCTAATGAATGTTTGGGAATCATTTGTCCATTGTTCTTAACTGTTAGAATGGCTTCTGTTCCTACTTTTTCCACTTCCATTACGATTTTGTCAGCGCCTTTTCCATACTTTAAAGCATTAGACAATAAATTATTGAAAACTCGTACAAGCTTCTCAGTATCACCGTCCATAATAATGTGCTCTGGGCGAGTGTGAGTCTCAATCTTTATTCCTTTACGAGATGCTTCTAATTCAAAATCTGCAGCTAGTTGTTCGACTAATTGCGCCATATCAAAAGAAATGACATTTATTGGGACGCTAGGCTGTCTTACTTTTGTGTATTCGAAAAGATCGTCTACTAAAGATTTCATTTGCTTTGCTTTGACATAAGCGGTATGAGTATATTTCAATAACTCTTCTTCAGAATGATACTGACGATCTTCAATCAGGCCTAGATAACCAATAATAGAAGTTAAAGGGGTTCGGATATCGTGACTAACATTTGTAATTAATTCATCCTTCGACTGTTCGATCCTTCGTTCATCTTCAATGGCGGCGACGGTACTATCTACCAAGCCGTTAATATTTGAAACAATCCGATTGAGGTCACCACGCAGTTCAAATGGAATACGATGATCATAGTTTCCCTCTGCAATATAATGAAGCTCACTAATAATATGCCGTAGCTGCATTTGACGGTATCGACGAATCAAACGCCAATATAAAACAATCACATCTAATAAAAAGAACAAAGGGATAATGAAATTGCGGCCACTTTGAAAAATATCCGTGTCAAAAGCAGAAGTAAAAGCGTTTTTTGACTCATAGATCGCCTCCACTAACAACGGTGAATTCTCTCTTATAGAAGTCAAGATGACTAAAATCGCGACATTTAATAGAAGTAAAAGGATTACAGTAACGATTCCTTCTGCAAATAATTCACTGATTTCTTTAGAAGTGAGGGTGATACGTTTCTTTTTTTCTATTGGATTACTTCGCATCTATTTTATAGCCAACTCCCCACACTGTTTGAATGACTTTCTCGCCATCAGTTGCTTCTTCTATCTTATCACGCAGATGACTCACATGAACCATTACGGTTTTGGCTGACACGACACTCTCTTGCTTCCACACACGCTCAAAAATTTCATCAGCACTAAATACACGATTCGGATGGGATGCTAATAGGTAGAGAATACCAAATTCAAGAGCGGTCAATTGGATCTCATTTCCGGTGATTGTTTTTACTTCATGAGAATCACGATTAATGATCAATGAGCTAACTTCTAAGATATCTGGCTGATTAGAGGGAGCTTGCATTTTTGTTCGACGGAGCAGAGACTTGACGCGAGCCATCACTTCCAAAGGATTGAATGGTTTTGTTACATAGTCGTCTGCACCAGCAACTAGACCTCGTATTTTATCCATATCAGTAGTCTTAGCAGTTAGCATGATGATTGGAATTTGTGATTCTTTTCGCAACTCTTTTACAACCTGCATGCCATCCATTTCAGGCATCATGATATCCAATATCAGTAATTCAATATCTGGAGTAGTTCTAATTTTTGTTAAAGCTTCTTTACCATCATAAGCTTTGACGGCTTCATAACCTTCATTATGAAGATAGATACTTAATAGTTCAACAATCTCTTTATCATCATCAGCAACAAGTATTTTCATATAAATCCTCCTAGGAACAATATTCTTTTCTCCTATTTTAGCAAATATTCTAGGAAATTGATAAAATCATACTTAAATTTATAAGAATGATAGGAAATAATACTTACAACAAGAATAAAAACCGAACATTGAGAATTCAAATAATCATCATAGTTTCCAAATGGAGAGATTATTCCATAGAATTAACTAAAATATATGATGGAACCGCAGTATTTAGAAACGTTGAAATATCAATGATTTTACTGTTGACGAATGGCAAGATAGTTGCTATATTATTACATGTGCCAAATGACAAAAATCATTTCTAAAAGAAAATGAAAAAAGTTGTTGACGCCAGAACCAACAGATGATATTATAACGAAGTCGCAAATTTAAGAAATCAATTTGATGCTGATACAGCAACAAAAAAGATTGAAAAAAGTTGTTGACAAATAACAATTCATTTGTTATTCTAATGGAGTCGCTGATGACGC